>NZ_LMCV01000020.1:0-76430 GCF_001424925.1 Pseudomonas sp. Root329
GTGTATCAAGCTGAAGCTGAACGGACTGAGCCCTGTCGAATACAGGACTCAATTCGTTCAGGCCTAGATCGACAATCGTCCAACTTTTTGGGGTCAGTCCACTCTGCGTGGGAACGATCAGCGCCGATCAGCGTGCGAGGACGATGTAGTTCTCACCCACCTTCTTCGCATACCCGTCCAGCACCTGCTGACATAACGAAACAATCTCCTCGACCCACTCCACGCCAACCCGCCACGACACCACCACCTGCAAATTCGGTGGCCGTTGATCGATGGCCAGCAAGGTCAATTCCCCCCGCGCCAGTTCCTCGGCTACCAGCACCGGCGGCAGCGCGCCAATACCAAAACCGTCCCGCAGCAACCGGGTGATTGCCGACACCGAGTTCACGCAGTTCAGGCGTGGCGTCATGATGCCGTTGGCCTGCATCAGGGCGAGAATCTCCTGATGCGGATGGGAGTTTTTCGAATAGGTAATGATCCGTTCCCGCGCCAGGTCGGCAATGCCTGAATACTCGCGGTTATAGATCGAGTTTGTCGCCACAATCCAGCCCATCGGGTGACTGGCCAGTTCAAGGCTGCGCACGCTTTCCTGACGCAACAGGTCGGTTTGCAGGATCAGATCGAGAAAGCCTTTTTGCAGCTGATCGCAGAGGTTGAGCGCGGTATCGGCCACCAACTCGATTTCCACCAGCGGATAGTGATCCATCATTTGCGCCACCAACGGGCTCAACCAGGTATGGATGACCGTGTCCATCACGCCGATGCGAACCCGTCCGACCTTGCTCGAACGGGTTTCGATCGACTGCTTGAGGGATTGCATGGTGTCCATCATTTGCTCGGCGTACTCGAGCACTTTCAAGCCTTCGGGCGTCAGGCTCACACCACGTGAATCGCGCAGGAACAGCTTCACCCCGAGCTCGCCTTCGAGCACGGCAATGCGGCTGGATATCGACGCCTGGGTGGTGAAGAGCTTGTCTGCCGTCAGGCGAAAACTCTTGAGTCGGGCGACCCAGACAAAGGTCTCGAGAAACTTCAGGTTCATGGGGTCAGCTCTTGCGACAAAGTTTTCTTATGTCTAGGGCGGGTTTTTATTAGTTGGACGCAGCAGGGCAAGGAGCCCAAAAATCAGGCCATCCGGTTCCCACGATAGGCGTCGTCGGGGCTCAGAACAATACCAATAAAAATTAGCGCGGAGATTTGCCATGAGTGCGCCCGACACGCTCAACATCCCAAAAGCCACGGTTCGCCCGGGACCTTTCGACTGGTACCGCAACATCAACAAGCAGGAACGCCGCACCTTCTGGAGCTGCAAGATCGGCTATGGCCTGGACGGCATGGACACTCAGATGCTCAGCTTCGTGGTGCCGACCCTGATTGCGATGTGGGGCATCACCACCGGCGAGGCCGGGCTCATTCACACCAGCACCCTGATCGCCTCGGCCATCGGCGGTTGGGTGGCGGGAATTCTCTCCGACCGCATCGGTCGCGTACGCACCTTGCAACTCACCGTGCTGTGGTTCGCCTTTTTCACCTTCCTCTGCGGTTTCGCCCAGAACTACGAGCAACTGTTGATCAGCCGCACGCTGATGGGCTTCGGTTTCGGCGGCGAATGGACCGCCGGCGCGGTGCTGATGGGTGAAGTGATTCGCGCCAAGGACCGCGGCAAGGCGGTGGGCATGGTGCAATCCGGCTGGGCATTGGGTTGGGGACTAACGGCGATTTTGTATGCGCTGCTGTTCTCGGTGCTGCCACCGGAAGACGCCTGGCGCGCACTGTTCATCCTTGGCATCGTGCCGGCGATTTTTGTGATCTTCGTCCGTCGGCTGGTCAAGGACCCGGAAATCTATCGCGAAGCCAAGGCTAAGCAAGAACCCAGCAACCCGGCAAAGTTCTACGAGATCTTCGCTCCCGGCATCCTTTTCACCACGATTCGCGCCTCGGTGCTGACCACCGGTGCCCTGGGCGGTTACTACGCGATCACCTCCTGGTTGCCGACCTTTCTGAAGAACGAACGCGGTTTGAGCGTACTTGGTACGGGCGGTTATCTGGCGATGGTGATCGTCGGTTCCTACGTCGGTTATGTCATCAGCGCGTACTTGACTGACATCCTCGGGCGTAAAAAGAACTTCATTCTGTTCGCGGTCGGCTCGTTCACCATTGTTCTGCTCTACACCCAATTGCCGGTCAGCAATGGCGTGATGCTCTGGCTGGGCTTTCCTCTTGGCTTCTTCGCCTCGGGGATCTTCAGCGGCATGGGCGCGTTTTTGACCGAGCTGTTTCCAACGCGGATTCGCGGTTCGGGTCAGGGCTTTTGCTACAACATCGGCCGGGCGCTGGCGGCGTTGTTCCCACTGTTGATCGGCTTGATGAGCCAGAAGGTGCCATTGAGCGTGGGAATCGGTGCTTTTGCGGCGGTGTCCTACGGGGTGGTGATCCTTGCGGCCCTGAGCCTGCCGGAAACCCGTGGCAAGCAACTCGAAGCCGAGTAACTGATAATCTGCGGGCCTGCCGTTACAAAAACTGTCCCGCAGTTAAAAAGAATAAAGCTGAAAGGAGTGTTCACCGTGAGCCGCCTGCTATTGAACTGCGACATCGGCGAGAGTTTCGGCAACTGGACCATGGGTCTGGACGCCGAGGTCATGCCCTTCATCGATTGCGCCAACATCGCCTGCGGCTTCCATGCCGGCGACCCGAGCATCATGCGCAAGACGGTCAGCCTGGCCCTGAGCAACGGGGTGCAGATCGGCGCACATCCGGCGTATCAGGATCTGGTCGGTTTCGGCCGCCGTTCCATGGCCTACACCGCCCAGGAACTTCAGGACATTGTGCATTACCAGATCGGTGCCCTCGACGGCATTTGCCGGGCTCAGGGCGGGCGGGTGAGTTACGTCAAACCGCACGGCGCGATGTACAACGACATGATGGCCAACCCGGCGCAATTGCGCGCCGTGCTTCAGGCCGTGGCGTCCTATGATCGCCAGTTACCGCTGATGTTGATGGCCACTCGCGACAACAGCGCCGCCCAGCAGTTGGGCGATGAATACGGCGTGACCCTGTGGTTCGAAGCCTTCGCCGATCGCGCTTACGACAGCGCAGGAATGCTGGTCTCGCGGCAACTGCCGGGCGCAGTGCATCACGATCCCGAAACAATCATCGAACAGGCGCTGACCATTGCCCGCGGCGGCAACCTCACGGCCAGCGATGGCAGTGACTTGCACTTGCAAGCCAACACCCTCTGCGTACACGGCGACAATGCCAGTTCGGTAGCCGCCGTACGACGTATTCGCGAAGCACTTGATCAGCAGAGCGCGCCATGAAACTGCGGGTAGAAGTGGTGGCGCTGGATTGCCTGATGGTTCGCCTGTTCGATGAGATCAGCGAGGCCAACATGCCGTGGATGCTCGCCGCCAGTGAAAGTCTGCGTGCTGCGTTCGCCGGGCATCTGATCGATCTGGTGCCGTCCTATACGACGTTGATGGTGCATTACGATCTGACTGCGTTGAGTCCGGCCCAGGCTCGGGAACTGATCGCTGAGGCCTTGATCGATCTGTCGCCCAACGCCTGCACCCGTGGTAAATGTCATGTGTTGCCGGTCTGGTATGACTTGAGCGTTGGCCCGGAGTTGAGCCTGTTGTCCCAGCGCAGCGGATTGGCCGTGGATGAAGTGATCCGTCGCCACAGCGAGCGCGAATATCAGGTGTTCGCCTTGGGTTTTGCGCCGGGTTTCGCCTTCATGGGGCTGGTGGAAGAAGCGCTGGCCGCGCCGCGTCTGAACACTCCGCGTAAAAAAGTGGCTGCGGGAAGCGTCGGCATCGCCGAACGCCAAACCGCCGCTTACCCGGTGGTGTCCCCCGGTGGCTGGAATCTGATCGGCCGCACCCCGGCCAAATTGTTCGATCGTGAACGCGACGGCTACAGCCTGATGCAACCAGGCGACACGGTGCGCTTCGAAGCCGTCAGCCATGCCGAATTCATCAATCTGGGCGGTGATGACACGCCATTGGAGGCGCAGGCATGAGCCGTCTATCAATAGAAGCGAGTACACCGTTGTGCCTGTTGCAGGACGCTGGCCGTTTTGGCATGCGGCATCTGGGCGTGACCCAGGGCGGGGCGGCGGATTGGCGGTCGATGTCGTGGGCTAATTGGTTACTGGGTAATGGCCTGGATGCACCGGTGATTGAAATCACCCTCGGCGGGTTTACTGTCGTTGCCGAAGAGGATTGCGTGCTGGCGTTGGCCGGGGCGGATCTGGGGGCACAGGTGGATGGCGAGGCGTTGGCGCCGTGGCGCAGTTTCAGGCTGAACAAAGGTCAGCAATTGCAATTCACTCAGCCGCTGCTTGGCGCTCGGGCTTATTTGGCGGCTCCGGGCGGATTTGATGCGCCAAAGGTGTTGGGCAGTAGCGCAACCGTGGTCCGTGAGGAACTCGGCGGGCTGGATGGCATGGGCCGGGCGTTGGCCAAAGATGCGCAGTTGAGCTACTCGGGCAGCTCGCTGCTCCTGCTGCGGGAGTTGGCGCGCGAACAGGTGCCGGATTTCAAACTCAACGCGCCGCTGGACCTGGTGCTCGGTGCCCAGATCGGCGAGTTCAGTGGACAGAGTCTGTTTGAAGCGTTCAACAGCGTCTGGACCCTCGACAGCCGTGCCGACCGGATGGGCATCCGCTTGCTGGGAACGGCGTTGCAGTATCAGGGGAAGCCGATGATTTCCGAAGGCATCCCGCTGGGTGCGGTTCAGGTGCCGCCGGACGGGCAGCCGATTGTGCTGCTCAATGATCGGCAGACCATTGGCGGCTATCCGCGATTGGGGGCGTTGACGCCGCTGGCCCTGGCGCGACTGGCGCAGTGCCTGCCGGGGACGCAGGTACGGTTGAAACCGGTGGTGCAGGATGTCGCGCACCGGGAACAAGTCGAATATCTACGCCGGTTTTCAGACCGCTAAAAGCTTCGCGAGCAAGTCGAATCGTCGCACCGCCGCTCCCACACTGGACCTGTGTCGTACACAAAACCAATGTGGGAGCGGGCTTGCTCGCGAAGGGGGCATCACAGACAACAACAATCTTTATTTGGAGAGAAACCGCATCCCTTCTTCCAACCCCCGCAACGTCAACGGGTACATCTGGTCGTTAATCAAGTCCCGCACGATGTTGGTCGACGACGTATAGCCCCAGGTATCTTTCGGATACGGGTTGATCCAGATGACCTTCTTGTACTTCTCCATGAACCGCTGCATCCACACATAACCCGCTTCTTCGTTCCAGTGCTCGACGCTGCCGCCGGCCTGGGTGATTTCGTACGGCGCCATGGCGGCGTCGCCGATGAAGATCACTTTGTAGTCGGCGCCGTATTTGTGCAGCAGGTCCTGGGTCGACGTGCGCTCGGAGGTGCGGCGCATGTTGTTCTTCCACACCGATTCATAAATGAAGTTGTGGAAGTAGAAGTACTCCAAATGTTTGAACTCGGTCTTGCAGGCCGAGAACAGCTCTTCGCAGATTTTCACGTGGGCGTCCATCGAGCCGCCGATGTCGAACAGCAGCAACAATTTCACGGTGTTGCGCCGTTCGGGCCGCATCTGGATGTTCAGCAGCCCGGCATCGCGCGCGGTGTGGTCGATGGTGCCATCGATGTCCAGCTCTTCCGCCGCGCCCTGGCGTGCGAATTTGCGCAGCCGCCGCAGGGCGACCTTGATGTTGCGCGTGCCCAGCTCCACCGAATCGTCGAGGTTCTTGTACTCGCGCTGATCCCAGACCTTGACCGCTTTGCCCTGACGCTTGCCTGCATCGCCGACACGAATGCCTTCCGGGTTGAAGCCGCCGGAGCCAAACGGACTGGTACCGCCTGTGCCGATCCACTTGTTACCGCCGGCATGACGTTCTTTCTGTTCTTCGAGGCGTTTCTTGAACTCCTCGATCAGCTTGTCCAGGCCGCCGAGGGACTGGATCGCCGCCCGCTCTTCGTCGGTCAGCGAACGCTCGAATTCCTTGCGCAACCAGTCTTCCGGGATCAATGCCTGAAGGTGATCGTCGAGTTTTTCCAGGCCGTTGAAGTAGGCACCAAACGCCCGGTCGAATTTGTCGAAATGCTTTTCGTCCTTCACCAGAATCGCCCGGGACAGGTAATAAAACTCGTCCATGTCGGCGAAGGTCACGCGCTGCTTCAGCGCGTTGATCAGGTCCAGCAGCTCCCGTACCGAGACCGGTACTTTGGCTGCGCGCATTTCATTGAACAGGTTAAGCAGCATGGCTATCGCCCTCTATCTTGTTAAACAGAGGGATCAGCGAGTGCCGCGACGGCTCATGAACGCCAGACGTTCAAGCAACTGCACGTCCTGTTCGTTCTTCACCAAAGCGCCGGCCAGCGGCGGAATGGCCTTGGTCGGATCGCGCTCGCGCAGTACCGCTTCGCCGATGTTGTCGGCCATCAGCAGCTTCAGCCAGTCCACCAGTTCGGAGGTCGATGGCTTTTTCTTCAGGCCCGGCACCTTGCGCACGTCGAAGAACACGTCCAGCGCTTCGCTGACCAGGTCCTTCTTGATGTTCGGGTAGTGCACGTCGACGATTCTCTGCATCGTGATGCGATCCGGGAACGCGATGTAGTGGAAGAAGCAGCGGCGCAGGAAGGCGTCCGGCAGCTCTTTCTCGTTGTTGGAGGTAATGATGATGATCGGACGCTTCTTGGCCTTGATGGTCTCGTCGATCTCGTAAACGTAGAACTCCATCTTGTCGAGTTCTTGCAGCAAGTCGTTCGGGAACTCGATGTCGGCCTTGTCGATTTCGTCGATCAGCAGGATCACCCGCTCTTCGGACTCGAAGGCTTCCCAGAGCTTGCCCTTTTTCAGGTAATTGCGAACGTCGTGAACCTTTTCCGTGCCCAGTTGCGAGTCACGCAGACGGCTGACCGCGTCGTACTCGTACAGGCCTTGATGCGCCTTGGTGGTGGACTTGATGTGCCAGGTGATCAATTTGGCGCCGAAGGACTCGGCCAGTTGCTCGGCGAGCATGGTTTTACCGGTGCCCGGCTCGCCCTTGACCAGCAGCGGACGCTCCAGGGTGATGGCGGCGTTGACCGCCAGCTTCAGGTCATCGGTGGCGACGTAAGCCTGGGTGCCTTCGAACTTCATCTGCTAATCCTCGAACGGTAACGCCGACCTGAACGAAGCAGGGCGGGGCGCAATAATTGTAGTACCCGACTATAACGCGGTGCCCGGTCGACTGTGAACGCAGACGGCTTATTCAGTCTCTGAATGGGGCGTCACATCTTGACTCAGTCTCGGCCGCTAGCCAGTATTGAGCTATCGCCATTTTGGCGATAGCTTGCTGGGCATGTCTACTAAATATCGGTTTCGCGATACGTACCGCATTCAGTTGCGCGAGAAGGATCATCCGCCGCCCCATGTCCACCTGACCGGTGGCGGGCTGGACGTCATGCTCAGCCTGGAAACCGTCGAAGTGATGGTGGGCAAGGCGCCGCCGCTGATTATCAAGGAAGCGCTGAAGTGGGTCAGGGCCCATCAGGTGCAATTGCTGGAGGATTGGAAACGATGTTACCCATGAAGCGACCACGGCTGTCGGCCGTGCAGGCGTTGCCGGATCACCGCCTTGTGCTGACCTTTATCGACGGTCAGCAACTGAACCTCGATTTGAGTCGGGACCTGCGCGCCTATCCAGGGTTGCAGCCATTGCTGGAGGCTGGCGCTTTCGACGGTGCAACCCTGGGTGATGAAGGCTGGAGCGTTGAGTGGCCCGAACTGGACATCCAGATCGGCGCCGACACTCTGTATCTGGATGCGCTCGCGCAAAACGCATCGGACGAAAACACCCGGATCTTCATCGACTGGCGCGCTCGTACCGGGCTGCCGCTCAATCAGGCGGCCGAAGCGTTGGGGGTCAGTGCCCGCAGCATTACGCGTTACAGCAGTGGTCGTGAAGCCGTACCGCGATCGCTGGCACTGGCCTGCCTGGGCTGGGACTTCTTGCAGCAGCAATCGAGCCCGGCGCGGGCGGCCGAAGAAACCGGTCGCTATACCGTCACACGCAAGCCTTAACCGGCGTCCGGCTTGGGTCGTTCGTATTGGGCATTGAACGCCTGGATGAAGCCGTTGCGTAAAATCTGCAAAAAAGCCTCGAATGCGCTGATATCTCGCTGATGCACGCTGCCCCTGAGTTGGACGCGAGTGGCAAACTGATTCTTGCCCTGATTTTTCAGCACCGTTTCGGAGCCCCCGACGAGGGCCTCCCAAATAGAACGGAAAATCCCTTTGTCCTTGTTCTCGACATCCTGCTGCCAATTGAACACGTCGACGTCCTTCAGCAGCGGTTTGATGTAACCCGTCAATTGAGCTTTTTTAGCCTCGGCTTCAATGACCACATCACCGTGACCGGCATTGAAGTCGAACTTGCCATAGGCCGAGGCGAAGTCGTTCATGCGTTTGAGTTCGATGTCTTTGGCCCGCAGGCGGAACTCGAAATCTTCAAAGTTGCTAAAAGGGTCGAAGGTGGCGGTGGTTTCCAGTGGGGCGTGCCCGAGCAGCAGCGCCTTGCCTTCGAAGCGAGCGTCGCGTTTGCCTTTGGTGTCGACCACGTTGGTCAGGTTGTAAATGCTGGCGTTGACCTGAGTGGCGTTCATGTTCACGGGGGGCTTGGAGTTGAAGTTGCGGAAACTGATCTTGCCATCGTTGATCTGCACTTCGTTCAAGGTGATGGGGACCAGTTTGCTCAACTGCGCACGCCAGTCGGTGCCCTGACCGGTCTGGGAGTTTTGCTTGTTGGCGCCGCCGTCGACGAAGTTCACCTCGGGTTTGAAGAACTGCACCTCGGCCACGACGGCGTGGTCGTACCAGAGCGAGTGCCAGCTGACGGAAAGGTCGATCAGCGGCGCGTTGACGAAAGGCACCGGGACCTTGCCCTCGACCTTGACGATTTTCAACCCGTTGATTTTGTACGCACCGCGCCACAGGGCCAGGTCCACATCGGTGATCTGGCCACGGTAGTCGCCCATGTTCGCCAGCTTTTCATTCAGGTAGTCGCGCACCATGTAGGGCAGGGCGATGTGCAGGGCAATCAGCAGCACAACGAAGCCGGCGAGGGTCCACAGGGGCCAACTGTATCTGCGTTTCATGATGGCAAATCTCTGGCGTTGTAAAGCCATTGACTGCTGCGGTTGCGGGACGTTCGACTGACTGGACGACCAAGGGCAACAGGCATACCTTGGAGAGCTTATTTAACGCTGTATAAGGACCCAGCCATGAGCCGTATCTACGCTGACAACGCCCATTCCATCGGCAATACGCCGCTGGTGCAGATCAACCGTATCGCCCCGCGCGGCGTGACCATCCTGGCCAAGATCGAAGGGCGTAACCCCGGTTACTCGGTCAAGTGCCGGATCGGTGCAAGCATGATTTGGGACGCCGAAAGCACCGGCAAACTCAAGCCTGGCATGACCATCGTCGAACCGACCTCGGGTAATACCGGTATCGGCCTGGCATTCGTTGCTGCGGCCCGCGGTTACAAGCTGATGCTGACCATGCCGGCGTCCATGAGTATCGAACGACGCAAAGTGCTCAAGGCACTGGGGGCCGAACTGGTACTGACCGAACCGGCCAAGGGCATGAAAGGAGCGATCGAGAAGGCTGCTGAAATTGTCGCCAGCGACCCGGCTGCCTACTTCATGCCGTCGCAGTTTGAGAACCCGGCCAACCCCGCCATCCACGAAAAAACGACCGGTCCGGAAATCTGGAACGACACCGACGGTGCAGTCGACGTACTGGTGGCAGGCGTCGGAACGGGTGGAACCATTACCGGGGTTTCGCGGTATATCAAGAATACTCAGGGCAAACCGATTATTTCGGTGGCGGTGGAGCCAGTAGTGTCGCCAGTCATCACCCAGGCAATGGCTGGTGAAGAAATCAAGCCGAGCCCTCACAAGATCCAGGGTATTGGTGCCGGTTTTGTGCCAAAGAATCTTGATCTGTCGATGGTCGATCGGGTTGAGTTGGTCAGCGATGAAGAATCCAAGGCCATGGCCTTGCGCCTGATGCAGGAAGAAGGGATTTTGAGCGGCATTTCCTGCGGCGCCGCCATGGCGGTGGCCGTCCGCCTGGCGGAAACCCCGGAAATGCAGGGCAAGACCATTGTGGTGATCCTGCCGGACTCCGGTGAACGCTACCTGTCGAGCATGCTGTTCAGTGATCTGTTTACCGAGCAGGAGAATCAACAATAGACGTTGCGATTTTTTGATCCAGTGGGAGGGGGGTGATTCAGGTCAGCCCCCGTTCAGGAACCTTATGTTAAGAAGTGCTTTATTGCGTAATCCTTAACACTGAATGTTGGGATACACGGGTGTTTCCCGAGGCCGGTAGTGTTTATCATGGCCTGCTGCCACGTTGGGTAAATGGCGTTGTGCAGAGTTGTCTACTATCAAGGAGTTGTTGATGACCTTTTCCCTTGCCGCGAAAGCGTCGCTGTTGCTGCTGTTCCTCGGCAGCACTCTCTATGTGCATTTGCGCGGCAAGGCACGATTGCCGGTCCTGCGTCAGTTCGTCAACCATTCAGCTTTGTTCGCGCCCTATAACGCCTTGATGTACCTGTTCTCCGGTGTGCCGTCCAAACCCTATCTGGACCGCAGCAAGTTCCCGGAACTGGACGTGCTCAAGGACAACTGGGAAGTCATTCGCGACGAAGCGATGCACCTGTTCGACGAGGGTTACATTCGCGCCGCTGAAAAGAACAACGATGCCGGTTTCGGTTCGTTCTTCAAGAAAGGCTGGAAGCGTTTCTACCTCAAGTGGTACGACAAACCGCTTCCCTCAGCTGAAGCCTTGTGCCCGAAAACCGTGGCCTTGGTCAGCAGCATTCCCAACGTCAAAGGCGCCATGTTCGCGTTGCTGCCAGGCGGCAGCCACCTCAACCCGCATCGCGATCCGTTCGCCGGTTCCCTGCGTTATCACCTGGGGTTGTCGACGCCGAACTCCGACGATTGCCGGATCTTCGTCGACGGTCAGGTCTACGCCTGGCGTGATGGCGAAGACGTGATGTTCGACGAAACCTACGTGCATTGGGTCAAAAATGAAACCGACAAGACTCGGGTCATCCTGTTCTGCGACATCGAACGACCGCTGAGCAACCGCTTGATGACCCGCATCAACCGCTGGATCAGTGGCTTTTTGGGTCGCGCCACTGCACCGCAGAATCTTGATGATGAACGGGTTGGCGGGATCAATCAGGTCTATGCCTGGAGCAAGAACTCCAGTGACAAGTTCAGCGGTGTGGTCAAGCGGTGGAAGCGTCGTAATCCCAAGGCCTACCGTGTGCTGCGACCGGTGTTGGCGGTGGTGGTGCTGACATTGTTGGGGTATTGGTTGTTTGGTTGAGGCCGGTTCACATAAGAAAAAAACCGCTCTTTAAGAGCGGTTTTTTTTGAGTTGGAGAAAGCTAGGGACGTCCCGCGAGCAGGTCTGGTTCGTCGATGTGGGTACCCGTCAAGGCTACTTTGAGAAAGCGAAGCTGATTGTTGGAAAGCTTTGTCGGCATGGGTTTTGTTTCTGCCTTGGGCGATTCACCTTGGGCGGAAGACTTTTTAACGCGAGCTCGCATATTGCCTCCAGCGTTGATCTTAAATTGAACAGTTCTCACGATACTAGTCGCTCCCTATGGCCATCACAAGACGGTCTTCATTGTCGAACTCGAAACCGAGTTTTTGATAAATAGGGACCGCACCTTCTGCCGGTTCCTGAATTTCTATCAGCATACTGCCGATTATTCGTGCGTAATGTTCGACGGCGATCAACGCCAGTGGGGCTATACGGTTTTTGAGGAGACGAGGCCTGCCTGGTTTGCCTTCCAACCGGACAATCCTGATTCGAAGTCGGCTGTTGTTGGGATTGGCAAAGCACAGCCCACATAATTCGAGGCCAAACCAGATAGCCAGATCCAGTGCAATGGGCTCTTTCGCCTTCCAGGTAATGACCTCGTCCCATGAAAAGTGTGGTTCATCCCAGAGGCTGAAAGCAGTCAAAGCATCTGCATTGATCGCTTCGAATCGCACGCTCGCTAATACATTGTTTCGGGTGCTATTTGGCTCTAGCTCGTTGGTCGGCTGAGCTATAGAGAAATTGGCCAGTTGTCGAGCCCTTGACCTATACAACTGATACCGAAGATACGTCCGTTCCCTTGGCATTCGATCTCTTGCATTCCATGTCTCCCAAAGCGGGCGATTTCATTTCATCCAGAGTAAGCAGCGCTTCTTTTGCTATCTTTAGTGGCCCTTTGTCCAAGTCATTGCAATCCATGTCAGTCGCTGGTTATAGTCGGCGCTCGGTGGTTTTCTACCCACCGTCCAATCCATCAAAAAAGATCAGCCCATGCCAGCTTCCCTCATCAACGCGGTAGTCGATTCAGCGGTCAACGCTGGCGTCGTGCCGTGCGGGAATCAGCAGCCTGCGCAGATCAGTCATTACCCCCCACCTGTCAGTAGCACGCCGGTGTGCGCAGTCGTATCACCGCCAGGCGTTGGCTTCTCGGGCTGATCAGCTTCTTTTTGCTGTTTCCATGCCCGTCTGAAAAGTGCCCGCTTGAAAAAAACTACTGAATTTCAGCTTCGGCTGAGTTGGCTTTTAGCCTGACTACAGGTGGTATTCATGTTTGTCCTTTCGAAACAATCCGCGCTCGCGGCGGCGTCCACGAGCCTGTTCGTTCTGCTGTGGAGCAGCGGGGCGATCTTCTCCAAATGGGGCCTGGCCCACGCGTCACCCTTTGCCTTTCTGCTGTTTCGCTTCGCTATCGCAATCTGCGGATTGGTGCTGCTGGTGCCGTTGCTCAAGCTGAAGCTGCCCAAGGGCGGCAAGCCGATGGTGTATGCGATGGCCACGGGTGTGGTGTTGCTGGGGGCTTATCAGATTTTCTATCTGCTGGCCCTGGACCTGAAAGTCACTCCGGGCGTCATGGCAACGATCATGGGCGTGCAGCCGATTCTCACGGTGGTGATCATGGAGCGTCAGCGATCAGCCAGCAGAATGTTTGGTCTGACGCTGGGTTTGGCCGGGTTGATCATGGTGGTCTATCAGGGCATTGGTCTGGCCGGTATGTCATTGGCCGGTATGCTCTTCGGATTGCTGGCACTGGCGAGCATGACGTTCGGCTCGATCATGCAGAAGCGCATCACCGACAATCCACTCGGCACGCTGCCAGTGCAGTACCTGGCCGGGCTGTTGCTCTGCGGAGTCTTCGTGCCGTTCCAACCCTTTCATTTCGAACACAGCACCGGTTTTATCGTACCGGTGTTATGGATGGGATTGGTGGTGTCGGTGCTGGCGACCTTGCTGCTGTATCGGCTGATTGCACGGGGCAATCTGGTGAATGTCACCAGTCTGTTTTACCTGGTGCCGGCGGTGACGGCGGTGATGGACTACCTGATTTTCGGCAACCGGCTGGCGGCGTTGAGCATGCTCGGCATGTTGCTGATCATCATCGGTCTGGTGTTCGTATTCCGTAAAAACGCTTGAAACAAAACAAGGCCTGGGGCATGAGTTCCAGGCCTTTTTTATTTGGCTAGTGCTTGCTCGGCAGCACCACAAAACTACCTGGCAACCACCTCTTTCGACTTCACCACCGCCGACTTCAACACCAACCACAACGCCGCCGCAATCAACACCCCGCCATAGATGTGCGCCATCGACAACGGCTCATCCAGCAACAACGCCCCCCACAACACCCCGAACGGCGGGATCAGGAAGGTCGTGGTCATCGACTTCACCGGCCCGACCGAGCTGAGCAACCGGAAGTAAATAATGTACGCAAGCGCCGTACACACCAGCCCCAATCCCAGCAACGACAACCAGACACTCCAGCCGCCCCAGCTTTCCGGTGGCTGGCTGATCACGCTGTAACCGAACAGCGGCAACAGAAACAACGTCGCGCCCAGCATGCTGCCCACCGCCGATAGACGACTGTCGAGACCACCTGCCTGATCAAGCCAGCGTCGCGCGAGGAACCCGGCGAAACCGTAGCAGGTCGTGGCGAGCAGGCAGGCGAGGGCGCCCATCAGCAGTTCCATGTCGAACGCCACCGGACCGGCTCGGGTCAGGATGCCCACGCCCAACAGCCCGAGGAACACGCCGCCAAGTTTGGCGGCGGTGAGTTTTTCATGGAAGAACAGACCGCCGATCAGCACGCCCATCAGTGGCGTGGTGGCGTTGAAAATGGCCGAGTAACCGGCCGGCAGCACCTGGGCGGCTACCGAGTACAGGGTTGCCGGAATCCCGGAGTTGATCACTCCGAGCAGCATCACGGTTTTGAGCTTGCCTTTGAAATCCCAGCTGATGCGCATCAGCCCGAGAATCACCAACAGGCCGACCGCGGCAATCGACACGCGGAAAAAAGCAGTGGGGATTGTGCCAATCACCGGGGCGATGATGCGCATGAACAGAAAGCTCGCGCCCCAAATGGCGGCAAGCGACAACAAACGCAGAGTATCGACGGGGTTCACAGCGCTTTCCTTCCTTGATTGGCGCGCAAGTGTCGCGCCAGTCAGGGCGCAAGGCAATGGTTGCGTTGCGTAACAAAGGGCCACTAAGCTCAGGCCCCACGATAAGCATCAGCCGCCGAGGTTTTACCTATGCCGCAGCAATGGCCAGCCGCCGACATCGCCCGAATGATCCTCGATGGCTTTGACGATTATCGCGAGCATTTCCGCCAGATCACCGACGGCGCCCGGGCTCGCTTCGAGCAGGCCAAGTGGCAGGAGACGCAATCGGCGTCGGCCGCGCGGATCAATCTCTACGAAGAAAAAGTCAGCGAAACGGTGGCACGACTGCGCATCGCGTTTGACGCTGACACGCTGGACGTCAGTTGCTGGCCGCTGGTCAAAAGCGCTTACATCACGCTGATCGACCTGCGCTTCGACGATGAATTGTCCGAAACCTGGTACAACTCGATTTTCTGCGGGCTGTTCAGCCACGACCTGATCAGCGACGGCTGCATGTTCATCCACACCACCCGGCCGAGCCTGCGCCGGGCCCGCGCCGCGCAAACCCGCACGTACAAACCTCAGGGCCAGCTGTCCGGCATGCTCGCGAGCATTTTTGCCGACTACCGCTTCAGCGAGGATTACGCCAACCTGGCGGGCGATCTGAGTCGTCTCGAAGGACAATTGCGCGAGAACCTGCCGGACTGGGTCTGCAAGGACCCGGAGCTGAGCGTCGAGCTGTTTTCCTCGGTGCTTTACCGCAACAAAGGCGCGTACCTGGTCGGGCGCATCTATACCCAGGACGAACAGTGGCCGCTGGTGATTCCGCTGCTGCACCGCGAAGGTCGCGGGATTCAGATCGATGCGCTGATCACCGATGAAGCGGACGTGTCGATCATCTTCTCGTTCACCCGTTCGTATTTCATGGTCGACGTGCCGGTGCCGGCGGAGTTCATCGGTTTCCTCAAACGTATTTTGCCGGGCAAGCACATCGCCGAGCTGTACACCTCGATCGGCTTCTACAAACACGGCAAGTCCGAGTTCTACCGGGCGTTGATCAATCACCTGGCCAACACCGACGACCAGTTCATCATGGCCCCGGGCGTGCGTGGCATGGTGATGAGCGTGTTTACCCTGCCGGGTTTCAACACCGTATTCAAAATCATCAAGGACCGTTTCTCGCCGTCAAAGAACGTCGACCGCGCCACGGTGATCGAGAAGTACCGTCTGGTGAAAAGCGTCGACCGGGTCGGGCGCCTGGCCGACACCCAGGAATTCGCCGACTTCCGTTTCCCGTTGAGCAAGTTCGAACCGGCCTGTCTGCAAGAATTGCTCGAAGTGGCAGCGTCCACCGTGTCGGTAGAGGACGACACCGTGCTGATCCGCCACTGCTGGACCGAACGGCGGATGACGCCGTTGAACCTGTATCTGGAGAACGCCAACGACGCTCAGGTCCGCGAGGCGCTGGAAGATTACGGCCTGGCGATCAAGCAACTGGCGGCGGCGAACATCTTTCCCGGCGACATGCTGCTGAAGAATTTTGGCGTCACGCGTCACGGGCGGGTGGTGTTTTATGACTATGACGAGATCTGCTTCCTGACTGAAGCCAACTTCCGCCACATCCCGCAACCGCGCACGCCGGAAGATGAGATGGCGTCGGAGCCTTGGTATTCGATCGGACCGCTGGATGTGTTTCCTGAAGAGTTTCCGCCGTTTTTGTTTGCTGATTCGGGGCAAAGGAAGTTGTTTGATCAGTTGCATGGTGAGCTTTACAACGCCGATTACTGGAAAAGCCTTCAGGACGCCATCCGTGCCGGGAAGGTCATCGACGTGTTCCCATATCGCCGCAAATGTCTGGATAACGAATAACCCCCCGGTACAGATCGTTCCCACGCTCCGCGTGGGAACGCAGCCCGGGACGCTCCGCGTCCCAAAGCGGACGCAGAGCGCCCATTGAGGCATTCCCACGCAGAGCGTGGGAACGATCACATGGCGGCGCAAATCTGCGACAATCCGCCCCCTGCGCCACTAGACGACTTATTGCGTACCTGATGACTGACGAATCGCCTTCCATCGACAAACTGCTGAAAAACCTCGATCACGCCATGCTCGCCGACCGCCACCGGCTGCGGCGGCAGTTGCTTGAGCTGCGTAAAAAACCTGACGAGGCCAAACTTGCCCAGTGGGTAACGCGCACGCAGGCGTCCTGTGATCAGGTGCTGGCGCGGCGGGCCAGCCTGCCGGTGATTCGTTACGACGACAGCCTGCCGATCGCCGCCAAGCGCGACGAAATCAAGGCAGCGCTGCTCAAGCATCAGGTGCTGATCATTGCCGGTGAAACCGGTTCGGGTAAAACCACCCAGTTGCCGAAGATCTGCCTGGAAATCGGTCGCGGTCAGCATGGCCTGATCGGCCACACCCAGCCGCGTCGAATCGCCGCCCGCAGCGTGGCGAGCCGGGTTGCCGAAGAACTGGCGACGCCGTTGGGTGCGCTGGTTGGCTATCAGGTGCGGTTCGAGGATCAGAGCGATTCCAACACCCTGATCAAACTGATGACCGACGGCATCCTGCTGGCGGAAACCCAGAACGACCGCTACCTCGAACGCTACGACACGATCATCGTCGACGAAGCCCACGAACGCAGCCTCAACATCGACTTCCTGCTCGGTTACCTGAAAACCCTGCTGCCGCGTCGCCCGGACCTGAAAGTCATCATCACTTCGGCGACCATCGATCTGGAGCGTTTCTCCAAGCATTTCGACGATGCGCCGATTGTCGAAGTCTCTGGCCGCACCTTCCCCGTGGAAACCTGGTATCGCCCGCTGACCCTGGAGCAAGACGAAGAGGGCAACCGCGTCGAGGATGACTTGACCGTGGATCAGGCGATCCTCGCCACCCTCGACGAAATCGCCGCGTTCGAACGCAGCGAGCGCAAAAGCCCCGGCGACGTGCTGGTGTTCCTGCCCGGCGAGCGCGAGATTCGCGACGCGGCGGACATGTTGCGCAAGGCTCAGCTCAAGCACACCGAGATTCTGCCGCTCTACGCACGACTGTCGCCGGCCGAACAGCAGCGGATTTTCCAGTCGCACCCAGGCCGTCGCGTGGTCCTGGCGACCAACGTCGCGGAAACCTCGCTGACCGTGCCGGGCATTCGTTACGTGATCGACAGCGGTACCGCGCGCATCAGCCGTTACAGCTACCGCGCCAAGGTCCAGCGCCTGCCCATCGAAGCGATTTCCCAGGCCAGCGCCAACCAGCGTAAAGGTCGCTGCGGACGGGTCGAACCGGGCATTTGCATCCGTCTCTACGGCGAAGACGATTTCATCGGTCGCCCGGAATTTACCGACCCGGAAATCCTTCGGACCAACCTCGCGGCGGTGATTTTGCAGATGCTGCATCTGCGCCTCGGCGAGATCACCGATTTCCCGTTTATCGAGCCGCCGGATGGCAAAGCCATCAGCGACGGTTTCAACCTGCTGCAAGAACTCTCGGCGGTCGACCGCAACAGCCAGCTGACACCGCTCGGTCGTCAATTGGCGCGGTTGCCGGTGGACCCGCGAATGGGCCGCATGTTGCTGGAAGCGGCAAAACTCGGCAGCTTGCAGGAAGTGCTGATTGTCGCCAGCGCCATGTCGATTCAGGACCCGCGCGAGCGTCCGCCGGAACGTCAGCAAGCGGCGGATCAGGCGCACGCGCAATGGAAAGACGTGGACTCGGACTTCGCCGGGTTGGTCAATTTGTGGCGTGGTTTCGAAGAACAGCGCCAGGCGTTGACCGCCAGCCCGCTGCGCAATTGGTGCCGCAAGAATTTCCTGAATTACCTGCGTCTGCGCGAATGGCGCGACTCCCATCGGCAGCTGAGTCTGATCTGCCGCGACATGCAGTTGAGCCTCAATAAAGAGCCGGCGGATTACCCGAAACTGCACAAAGCCGTGCTCTCGGGGCTGCTCAGCCAGATTGGCCAGAAAACCGAAGACGGCGACTACCTCGGCGCCCGTCAGCGGCGCTTCTGGATTCACCCGTCATCGGGTCTCGGCAAGAAGCGCCCGCAATGGCTGATGGCCGCTGAACTGGTGGAAACCACCAAGCTCTACGCGCGCATGGTCGCCAAGATCGACGCCGACTGGATCGAGCCACTGGCCGGGCACCTGATCAAGAAAAACCACTTCGAACCCCATTGGGAGAAGAAGCGCGGTCAAGTTGTGGCGTTCGAGCAGATCACTTTGTTCGGGCTGATCGTGGTCGGTCGCCGGCCGGTTCATTACGGGCCGATCGACCCAGTGGTGTCTCGTGAGTTCTTCATTCGTGAAGGTCTGGTACGCGGCGAGATTCAATCCAAAGCCAAGTGCCTGACGGCCAATGCGCAACTGCTGGAACAGCTCGACGAACTGGAAGCCAAGGCTCGCCGCCGCGATATCCTGGCCGACGAAGAAACCCTGTTCGCCTTCTACGATGCGCGACTGCCGGCGGAGATCCACCAGACCGCGACCTTCGACAGCTGGTACCGGGTCAACAGTCAGAAAGACCCACAGCTGCTGATCATGCGCGAAGAAGACGTGCTGGCCCGGGAGGCGAGTGAAGTCACCGCGCTGCATTACCCGGACACCTTGCACATCGGTGATCTGGAGTTGGCGCTGAGTTACCACTTCGAACCGAACCATCCGCGTGACGGCGTAACCCTGCGTGTGCCGGCGCCGCTGTTGCCGATGCTGCCACCGGAACGCCTGGAGTGGTTGGTGCCGGGCGTCATCGAGGCCAAGTGCATCGCGCTGGTGCGCAACCTGCCCAAAGCCCTGCGCAAGAATTTCGTGCCGGTGCCGGACTTCGTCAAAGCGGCGTTGCAGCGCATGACCTTCGCCGAGGGCTCGTTGCCGCAGGCCTTGGGCCGTGAACTGCTGCGCATGACCGGTGCGCGGGTCAGCGATGAAGCCTGGGCCGAAGCGTCGCAGCAGGTCGACAGCCATTTGCGGATGAACCTGGAAATCGTTGACGGCCAGGGCAAGTTCCTTGGCGAAGGACGTGATCTGGCGGAACTGACCGCACGCTTTGCCGAAGCCAGTCAGGCCGCGTTGGCCGTGCCGCAAACTGCGAAAAACCAGCAACCGGTGGAGCCGAAAGTGTTTGCCGCCGTCGCCGAGAAAACCCAGCAGAAGATCGCCGGGCTATCGATGACGGTGTATCCGGCGCTGGTGGAAGAGAGTGGCACGGTCAAGGAAGGACGTTTCTCGACGCCGGCCGAAGCCGAGTTCCAGCATCGTCGGGCCTTGCAGCGTTTGCTGATGCAGCAACTGGCCGAACCGGCGAAGTTCCTGCGCAGCAAGTTGCCGGGGCTGACCGAATTGGGTCTGATGTACCGCGACATGGGGCGCATCGACAGTCTGGTCGAAGACATCCTGCTGGCCAGCCTCGACAGCTGCATTCTCGATGGCGAAGATCCGTTGCCTCGCGATGGCGCCGGGTTGGCCTCACTGGCCGAACGCAAGCGCGGCGGCTGGACCGAGCACGCCGAGCGCCTGGCCAAGCTGACGCTGGAAATCCTCAAGCTCTGGCACGGCCTGCAAAAACGCTTCAAGGGCAAGATCGACCTGGCGCAAGCCGTGGCCCTGAACGACATCAAGCAGCAGCTCAGTCATCTGGTGTATCCGGGGTTTGTCCGGGAAACCCCGATGCAGTGGCTCAAGGAGTTGCCGCGTTATCTGAAAGCGGTCGAGCAGCGCTTCGAGAAAATCGGCGCTCAGGTGCAGAGGGATCGGGTCTGGAGCGGTGAATTGTCTGGCCTGTGGACGCAATATCAAACCCGCGCCAACAAACATGCCCAGGAAGGCAAACGCGATCCGCAGCTGGAACTCTATCGCTGGTGGCTGGAGGAATACCGGGTTTCCCTGTTCGCCCAACAATTGGGGACCAAGGTGCCGATCTCCGACAAGCGCCTGAACAAGCTATGGACCCAAGTCGAGCCGTAGGCCCGAGGCTTGTGCAATACCTGTGGGTGGGAGTCATCCAGCCAATAGGCGCCAAAACCCAATGTTTATGGCAAACTTCGCGCCTATAAACGCCGGCCCCGCGGTTTTGAGCCTTCAAAGGTCTGGGCGGATCGGAATAAAGCGATGCCAGGTTTGCTCCCCCTGACGGGAGCAGATCCTTTGTGTGTTGGTACGTCGGTGCCAACACTTTCTGCCTGAACAGATTAGAGAAACGACCATGCATAACGTCGTCATCAGCGGCACCGGCCTGTACACCCCGGCCAACAGCATCTCCAACGAAGAGCTGGTGCAGTCTTTCAACGCTTACGTCGCGCTATTCAATGCCGACAATGCCGACGCCATCGCGCGCGGTGAAATCGAAGCGTTGACCGAGTCCAGCGCGGCGTTTATCGAAAAGGCCTCTGGCATCAAAAGCCGTTTTGTCATGGACAAGGACGGCATCCTCGACCCGCAACGCATGGCGCCACACCTGCCGGAACGCTCGAATGACGAGTGGTCGGTGCTTTGCCAAATGGCCATCGGCGCCGCCGAGCAAGCCTTGCAGCGTGCCGGCAAAACTGCCGCGGACATCGACGGCGTGATCGTCGCCTGTTCCAACCTGCAACGGGCCTACCCGGCGATCGCCATCGAAGTCCAGGAGGCCTTGGGCATCCAGGGTTTCGGTTACGACATGAACGTCGCCTGCTCCTCGGCGACCTTCGGCATTCAGGCGGCGACCAACAGCGTGCAATTGGGCCAGGCCCGGGCGATTTTGATGGTCAACCCGGAAGTCTGCACCGGTCACCTGAACTTCCGTGACCGTGACAGCCACTTCATCTTCGGCGACGCCGCTACCGCGGTGATCATCGAACGTGCTGACCTGGCGACGTCCAAGTACCAGTTCGACATCGTCAGCACCAAGCTGCTGACCAAGTTCTCCAACAACATCCGCAACAACTTCGGCTTCCTCAACCGCGCGGCGGAAGAGGGTATCGGTACCAAGGACAAACTGTTCGTGCAGGAAGGCCGCAAGGTGTTCCGCGATGTCTGCCCGATGGTCGCCGAGCTGATCGCTACGCACCTGGAAGAGAACACGCTCAACATCAGCGACGTGAAACGCTTCTGGCTGCATCAGGCCAACCTCAGCATGAACCACCTGATCGTCAAGAAGCTGCTGGGCCGCGAAGCCACCGAAGAAGAAGCCCCGGTGATTCTCGACACCTACGCCAACACCAGCTCCGCCGGTTCCGTGATCGCGTTTCACAAGAACCAGGACGATCTGGCCGCCGGTTCGCTGGCAGTGCTCAGCTCGTTCGGCGCCGGTTACTCGATTGGCAGCGTGATTCTGCGCAAGCGCTGAGTTCGCTTTAAAGAATCGTCCGATCGCAGGCTCTCGCCTGCGGTCGGACGATTTTTTTTGCACAAAAAAACTCGCGCTGCAGAATCGGACGGATGATGGGGACCGATACCACAACGCGAGTTTGTAAAAGCGCCTCGAGCTTCCTTGCCCGAGTCGTGTAGCGGGGAATCAGAACTTCGCTTCGGCATCCAGTTGCAGGGTGTTGATGTCGGAGTCTTTCTTGTTGAGGCTGGCGTTGGTTTGGTCAGAAGTAGCCATGAAGTACGTCGCGCCGAGGTTGAAGTTCTTGTCCAACTCGTAGCTCACTTTCAACTTGCTGCCGCGCGAACCGGTGTAACCGTTGGCAAAGTCGGAGTCGGTGAAGGCGCCGACCACCGCGTTACGCTGTACATCGCGGTAGTTGTAGTCCACTGCGAAGCCGTAGATCTTGGACTTCACACCGGCCAACCAACCAGTGTCCTGATCGTTGCTCGCGTCTTTGTTGTTGACGTACTGACCGTACAACGAGAGCGGTACTGGCAGGTTGCTGAAGTCGAGCTGACCAAAGCCTTCGTACAGTTTGAAGGTTTCGTTCGGGCTGTTGCCGTTGACGGCCAGGGCGCATGGCGCGGTGACGGTGCCGGTGGTAGGGCAGGCGCTGTTCTTGTCGTTGTCGTACGAGTAGATACTGCCGCCCAAGGTCATTTTCATGCTGTCGGTGATGGCGAAGCGCGCACCCAACTGGCCAGCGTACAGACGCAGGTCGTGTTTGAACTGCACACCCTCGCCATCGACGTTGTCCTTGAGGGTGTAGTGGCCGGCGCTACCGAACAGCTCGGTGCTGCCGCCCAGCGGGTACTTGTAAGTCGCCGCCAGGCCTTCCGGGTTGATGTCACTATCCCAGATGATGTCGCCCATGCTTACCCATGGCTGAGACATCTTGCCGCCAATGAGGTGCAGGTTCTTGATCGCGTCAGGGTGGTAGTCGACGTAGCCCTGGTCCAGCCAGATCGACTTCTTGTCGAAGTAGTTGTTCAGGTCCTGGTTGGTGGAGCGGGCGTCGTCGTTGCTGCCGGTGGCGATACGGATACCGGTGTCGACTTGCGGGTTGATTTCGCTGTAGGCACCCAGACGGGCACGAATGCGCTGACGATCCTGGTCTTTGTTGTTCGGTACGCCATCGTTGTGGACCGTTTCCTCACGGAAACGCACGTCACCCTTGAATTGGGTCTTGGCAGCCCACGCCAGTTTCTGGTCGAAGGTACTCAGTTCATTGGTTTTCTTCGCGGTCGCTGCGATCTGCTCGTTGGTCTCTTGTTGAGCCTGGCGGGCGATTTGCTGGTCTTTTTGATCCCTGGCCAGCTCGGATTGCAGTTCGGTGTACTGCGCAGGCGAAATCGAACCGTTAGCCTTGAGCATGTCGAGCAGTTTGGCGTCGACTGCGGCACTGGCCGGAACACTCATGGCCAGCAACAGCCCGCCACACAGGGCCGCCGCAGTTTTCGTGGAAGCAAGACGCATATCAATCTCCGAAGATGTAATGGGATGACTGAGCCATCCAGGACACAACCGACCGTTGACGGACGGAAAACAGTGGCCGGGTATAGAATCCGGCGCTCTAAAAACAGGCGCCAGTATCGCGATGGTTTATGACAGAGCAGTGGCAATGTGATGGCGTCTCGATGACGATACAAAGTCGTCGAGAACTATTGAGCTAGAGCGCTGTCGTCGAATTGCTCGTGTGGATTTTTTGGCGATGGGCGATACTCGCCGGGCTTTCACGCAAAGAAGTAGGGAAGAACTGATGCCGCTGCAACGTCTGGAAAGTCTGTCCGAAATCGCGTCGCAGACGTGGGATGCCCTGGTGCCCGAGAATCAGCCTTTTCTGCGCCACGCCTTTCTCAGCGCGCTGGAAGACAGCGGCAGCGTCGGCCCGCATTCCGGCTGGCAACCCGAGCATTTGTTGCACATCGAAGGCGATCGCCTGATTGCCGCGCTGCCCAGTTATCGCAAATGGCATTCCTACGGCGAGTACGTGTTCGATCACGCCTGGGCTGATGCCTGTGAGCGTGCCGGTATCGATTACTACCCCAAATTGCTGACGGCTGTGCCGTTCAGTCCGGTCAGTGGCCCGCGTTTGCTGGCGGCCACGCTCGAGGACGGTTTCGAACTGTTGAAAAGCCTGCCGGGCTACCTTGAAATCGAACAACTCTCCAGTGCCCACATCAACTTCACCGACCCGTTCACCGACGCGGCCCTGGCAGAGCAGCCAGGCTGGTTGCAGCGTATCGGCTGTCAGTACCACTGGCAGAATCGCGGCTATCGGGACTTTCAGGACTTCCTCGATGTCCTCAGTTCGCGCAAGCGCAAGCAGATGCGCAAGGAACGCGAACAAGTGGCGGGGCAGGGCATTGATTTCGAATGGCTTGAAGGCAGGCAACTCGATCAGGTGCAGTGGGATTTTGTCTATGCCTGCTACGCCAACACCTACGCAGTGCGTCGGCAAGCGCCCTATCTGACGCGGGAGTTTTTCAGTTTGCTGGCCGAGCGCATGCCAGAGTCGATCCGCGTGGTGTTGGCCAAGCAAGGCTCACGGCCGGTGGCCATGGCCTTCAGTCTGGTGGGGGGCGACAGTTTTTACGGTCGTTACTGGGGCTGTCTGGCGGAGTTTGATCGTCTGCACTTCGAGACCTGTTTCTACCAGGGCATGGACTACGCGATTGCCAACGGCTTCCAGCGTTTCGATGCTGGTGCCCAGGGCGAGCACAAGTTGATTCGCGGGTTCGAACCCGTGATCACTCATTCATGGCACTACTTGCGCCATCCCGGCCTGAAAGCCGCCGTCAAAGACTTCCTGCAGCAAGAGCGCGTTGGCGTGCTGGCGTATGCCGAGGAAGCGAGGACGGCCTTGCCTTACCGGCAAGACTGATGGGAACTATCAGGGAAGAAGGTTCAATCGATCCCGACAAATCCACCCGTCTGGTGCTGCCACAACCGCGCATACAACCCGCCATGGGCCAGCAGTTCGGCGTGGCTGCCGGTTTCGGCGATCTTGCCTTTTTCCAGCACCACCAGCCGGTCCATGCGGGCGATGGTCGAGAGCCGGTGAGCGATGGCGATTACGGTTTTGCCCTGCATCAGGGTTTCCAGGCTTTCCTGGATCGCCGCTTCGACTTCCGAGTCGAGCGCTGAGGTGGCCTCGTCCATGATCAGGATCGGCGCGTCCTTGAGCAGCACGCGAGCAATCGCAATGCGCTGACGCTGGCCGCCGGAGAGTTTCACCCCGCGTTCACCGACATGGGCATCGAAACCGGTGCGGCCTTCGGAGTCCGACAACAACGGGATGAACTCGTCGGCGCGGGCCTTGTGCACCGCTTCCCAGAGTTCGGCGTCGGTGGCGTCGGGTTTGCCGTACAGCAAATTGTCGCGGATCGAGCGATGCAGCAAGGACGTGTCCTGGGTGATCATGCCGATGCGCTCGCGCAGGCTTTCCTGGCCGACTTCGGCGATGTTCTGGCCGTCGATGAGGATGCGTCCGCCCTCCACGTCATAGAGGCGCAGCAGCAGGTTGACCAGGGTTGACTTGCCGGCACCGGACGGGCCGATCAGGCCGATTTTCTCGCCGGGCTTGATGGTCAGGTTGAGGTCGCCGATGATCCCGCTCTTCTTGCCATAGTGGAAATCCACGTGCTCGAAACGCACTTCGCCACGGGTGACCAGCAACGGTTTGGCCTGCTCGCGATCGGTGACGCTGACCGGTTGAGAAATGGTCTGCAAACCGTCCTGAACCATGCCGATGTTTTCGAAAATGCCGGTGACCACCCACATGATCCAGCCGGACATGTTGACGATGCGGATCACCAGACCGGTGGCCAGGGCAATCGCGCCTACGGTGATCAACGACTGCGTCCACAGCCACAGGGCCAGGCCGGTGGTGCCGACGATCAGCAAGCCGTTCATGCTGGTGATGACCACGTCCATGCTGGTGACCACCCGGCCGGCCAGTTGGGCTTTTTCGGTTTGTTCCTTGATCGCTTCGCGAGCGTATTGCTGCTCGAAGTTGGTGTGGGCGAACAGCTTCAGGGTGGTGATGTTGGTGTAGCCGTCGACGATCCGCCCCATGAGTTTGGAGCGCGCATCGGAGGACACCACCGAGCGTTCCTTCACCCGTGGCACGAAGTAGTAAAGGGCACTGATGAAAGCGACGATCCAGGTCAGCAGCGGGATCATCAGGTGCCAGTCGGCTTCGGCGAACAGCACCAGCGAACTGATCGCGTAGATCAACACGTGCCACAGCGCGTCCACCGCTTGCACGGCCGAATCGCGTAGCGAGTTGCCGGTTTGCATGATGCGTTGAGCGATGCGCCCGGCGAAGTCGTTCTGGAAGAAATTCAGGCTCTGTTTGAGCACATAACTGTGGTTCTGCCAGCGAATCAGGCTGGTCATGCTGGGGCTCAGGGTCTGGTGCACCAGCAGGTCATGCAGGCCAACAAAAATCGGCCGAAAAACCAGGGCTACCACCGCCATCCAGGCCAGCTCGATGCCGTGTTCCTTGAAGAAATCGACGTTAGGCGTGCCTTGGGTCAGGTCGATGATGCGACTCAGGTAACTGAACAGCGCCACTTCGATCAGCGCACCGATCAGACCGACGAACAGCAGAACAGCAAAACTCGGCCAGACCTGCTTCAAGTAATAGGTATAAAAAGGCAGAACCCGATCCGGCGGAGCGGCCGTCGGGGCATCGCGGAAAATGTCGATCAGTTTCTCGAAACGGCGATAAAGCATCAGTTCTCCGCCCGCGCACGGGCTCTCCTTTGAACAGTGTGAGCGGCGCACTCCGGCAGCCGCTCAATACTTCCTGTGTAGCTTAGTCGATGACTTTGGCCGACTTGATGAACACAGGGTCGGCTGGCACATCTTTCATGCCGCCACGGGTGGTGGTTTGCGAGTTGACGATGACGTCCACCACGTCCATGCCTTTCACGACTTTACCGAAGACCGCATAGCCGTCACCGCTGTCGAGGAAGTCGTTGTCCTTGACGTTGACGAAGAACTGGCTAGTGGCCGAATCAGGATTAGAGGTGCGGGCCATGGACAGCGTGCCACGGACGTTATGCAGACCGTTTTTCGACTCGTTCTTGATCGGTGCCTTGGTTTCTTTCTGCTGCATTTGTTGAGTGAAACCGCCGCCCTGGACCATGAACCCTGGAATCACACGGTGAAAAATCGTGTTGTTGTAGAAGCCGCTGTTGACGTAATCAAGGAAGTTCTTGGTACTGATCGGCGCTTTGACCGGGTCCAGTTCGATCTCGATCTGGCCGTTAGTGGTTTCCAGCAGCACGTGCGGCGCCTTGGCGGGCGTTGCGGCCATCAGGTTGGCGGCAAACAGAACGGAGCCAGCGACGAGGGCGATTTTTTTCAGCATGGGTCAGTGATCCTGAGTGAGGTGGTGTCGACTGCGGTGAGAAACTCGAGCAGCGTTTGGTTGAACATTTCGGGTTGATCCAGCGGGGTGGCGTGGCGCGAATCGGCGATCACCACCAGCCGCGCATCGGGCAGCAGTTTTACATAGGTTTCTTTCAGCGAGACCGGTGTGTAGTCACGGTCGGCGCTGACGATGAGGGTTGGACAGGAGACCCTTGAAAGTCGTTCCTGAACCCCCCAGCCAACGATCGCATCGAAGCTGGCGAGATAAGCATGTTTGTCGTTTTTTGCCCAGCGCTCGGCCATTTTTTGTCGCAGGTCACCCTGTTCGGGTTTGGGAAATAGCTTGCCGCCCAGGGCCGTGCCGATGGCGCCCAGACTGAGAACGCGCATCAGGCTCCAGCGCTTGAACCACTGCCAGTAATCGTCGCGGCTGCGCAGTTTGACCTCGGGCGCGCTGTTGACGATGCACAGGCTTTTGAGCAATTGCGGCTGATCCACGGCCAGTTGAAAACCGATCATGCCGCCCATGGACAGGCCCACGTAATGAGTGGGGCCGAGGTTCAGGTGTTCAATGAGGGCGATCAGGTCGGCGCTGAACCCGGCGATGCTGTAGCGCTCGCGGGGTTTGTCGGAGCGACCGTGGCCGCGTACATCCGGGACGATCACCCGGTAGCGGGCCGACAGCGCCGGGATCTGCTTTTCCCAGTCCAGGGTGCTGGAGCCCAGCCCGTGGACCAGCAGCAACGGCGTGCCGTGGCCATATTCCTCATAGTGCAGGTTGCAACCTTCGTGTTCGAAATAGGCCATGCGTACACTCCGTGTCAGGCTTGTTCAGGGGCGGCGAAAGGTGCATCCAGCGGTGCAGTGTCGAAAGTGCGCAGCAGTTCGATGAGAATCTGCGTGGCCGGACCCAAGGGTTTGTCCTTGTTCGAGTACAGGTAGAAGCTCGGGTTGCGGCTGCCACCCTGGTCCAACGGTAGCAGCTTGAGCAGACCTTCCTTAAGTTCCCGTTCGATCATGTGCCGAGGCAACCAGGCGAAACCCAGGCCGCTGCTGACAAAAGTTGCCGCGGTGGCCAGGCTGCCGACGGTCCAGCGCTGTTCCGCGCCGAGCCAGCCGACGTCCCGTGGCTGCTGGCGACCGGAGTCGCGAATCACCACTTGCATCTGGGATTCCAGATCCTGGAAGTTCAGTTCGCGGTTCAGACGATGCAGCGGGTGTTCAGGGTGAGCGACAGCCACAAACTCGACGTCGCTCAATTCCGCGCCCAGATACCCGGGAATGCTGAAGCCAGTAATGGCCAGATCGGCCACTCCTTCGAGCAAGACTTCCTCTACGCCGGATAGAACCTCCTCGCGCAGACGCACCCGGCAGCCACGGCTCTGCGGCATGAACGCGGTCAAGGCGCGGACGAGGCGGGCGCTCGGGTAGGCGGCGTCGACCACCAGCCGTACTTCCGCTTCCCAGCCTTGTTCCATGTGATGGGCCAGGTCTTCCAGCTGACTGGCCTGTTTCACCAGTTGCCGCGAACGGCGCAGCAGCACGCCGCCGGCTTCGGTCAGCACCGCTTTGCGGCCGTCGATGCGCAACAGCGGCACGCCGAGCTGGTCCTGCATGCGCGCCACGGTGTAGCTCACCGATGATTGCGAGCGGTGCAGCGCTTCGGCGGCCTGGGCGAAACCGCCGTGGTCGACCACGGCCTGTAACGTTCGCCATTGATCAAGGGTCACGCGGGGCGCTTTCATGAATAGCTCCTCTTGTCCTAAGCTGGCAGTCCATTTTGGAGACTGCTGAATGAAAAAGCTTTGTTGTGTGGTATCGGGTTGTGTGTTGCTGGCGATGCTGCCGCTGACGGCGTTTGCCTATCCGATCGACGTTGAAAAACAGCTGAACGGCTTGAGCATCGACTACAACGCGTATGACACGGATAGCGACATTGCCTCCATTCAGGTGAACAACTACGGCACCACCGATGCGGCCTGTAAGGTCGTTTTCAACAATGGCCCGGAAGCACCACGTACCCGCAATATCGAAGTGGCCGCGGGTAAACACAAAAATGCCACCGCCAAGTTCAACCGGAGCATCATCAAGATGCGTATCAAGCTGACCTGCACCCCGAAATAGCATCAAGCTACTGTGGGAGCGAGCCTGCTCGCTCCCACAAGGCATGCTCCGCTTATAAACGAATTTATTGATGGTTTATAGCAGTTATTTGCGCTTTTTCATCGATTTAACTCTGTTTAACCTTCACTCCATCGACTTACAACATTCTCAGATGGAGGCTACATCCCATGTCCCGCGTTCTGATCATCGAAAGCAGCGCTCGTCAGCAAGACTCGGTTTCGCGTCAACTGACCCAGACCTTCATCAGCCAGTGGCAAACCGCACACCCGAACGACCAGATCACCGTTCGTGACCTGGCCGTCAACCCGGTGCCGCATCTGGATATCAACCTGCTGGGCGGCTGGATGAAACCTGCCGAGCAGCGCAACGACATCGAACAGGTTTCCCTGGAACGCTCCAATCAGTTGACCGACGAACTGCTGGCCGCCGACGTACTGGTCATGGCCGCGCCGATGTACAACTTCGCCATCCCGAGCACCCTCAAAGCCTGGCTCGACCACGTGCTGCGTGCCGGCGTGACGTTCAAGTACACCGACACCGGCCCGCAAGGCTTGCTCAGCGGCAAGCGTGCCTACGTGCTGACCGCCCGCGGCGGGATCTACGCCGGCAGCACCGCGGATCACCAGGAACCGTACCTGCGTCAGGTCATGGGCTTCATCGGGATTCACGACGTAACGTTCATTCACGCCGAAGGCATGAACCTGGGCGGTGACTTCCAGGAGAAAGGCCTGAGCCAGGCCAACGCCAAGCTTTCCCTCGTCGCCTGAAGCTTTAATCGCCAGATAATCCCTTGATGTTCAAGTGGCCTGGCGCAACCCCTTCATGGCTTTACGCGTATCGAACCTCCCTTTGCACTTGTTGCTCCTGAGTGCTGTAGCCCGATTGAACGCTTTAGCGAGATCGGGCTTTTTTTTGCCTGCGATTTGATGGGCGGGCATAAAACCCTGTGGGACCTGACGGTTCGCGATAACAGGCAAAAACCGCTATCGTCGCCGCCATTCGAAATGAGGCGAACATGGGCTATCTACTTTTTGTCACGCTGATTCAGGCGTTTTCCTTCAGCTTGATCGGCGAATACCTGGCCGGTCATGTCGACAGTTACTTCGCGGTGCTGGTGCGAGTGGTACTGGCGGGGCTGGTGTTCATTCCGTTGACCCGCTGGCGTTCGGTTGAACCGGCGTTCATGCGCGGCATGCTGTTGATCGGCGCGTTGCAGTTCGGTGTGACCTACGTCTGCCTGTACCTGAGCTTTCGAGTTTTGACGGTGCCGGAGGTGTTGCTGTTCACCATCCTCACCCCGCTGCACGTGACCTTGATCGAAGACGCGCTGAGTCGGCGCTTCAATCCGTGGGCATTGATCGCGGCACTGGTGGCGGTGATGGGCGCGGCGGTGATTCGCTACGACCGGATCAACCCCGACTTCTTCATGGGCTTCCTGCTGCTGCAACTGGCCAACTTCACCTACGCCGCCGGGCAGGTGCTCTATAAGCATCTGGTGGCCCGCCATCCGAGTGATTTGCCGCATTACCGGCGCTTTGGCTACTTCTACCTGGGGGCATTGGCGGTGGCGTTGCCGGCGTTTCTGTTGTTTGGCAAACAGAACTTCCTGCCCGAAGCACCGCTGCAATGGGGCGTGCTGGTGTTCCTCGGCCTGGTCTCGACTGCGCTCGGGTTGTACTGGTGGAACAAGGGCGCGTGCCTGGTGAACGGCGGGACGCTGGCGGTGATGAACAACCTGCATGTGCCGGTGGGGTTGCTGATCAACTTGCTGATCTGGAATCAGCATGAAGCGCTGGGGCGGTTGTTCCTCGGTGGATCGGTGATTTTGATGGCAGTGTGGATCAGCCGGTTGGGTGTCAGGCGAGAAGTGCTGCCGTTGCGGGAGCGGCCATGACGGACCTGATCGCCGCCATCGAGCAGATCTACAAGCCCGCAGGTATGACGTTAACGGATGAAGCTCGGCGCGAGGAGGAGAGTGCCGAATACGGCGCCTGCCGCTTCGGCCTCGATGGCCAGGTGATTGTCTTCCGAGTGGCGAAAACCACGCCGACCAAGATTGGTCAGTTCGTCACGCTGTGGAAGCGGCCAACGCCGACCAGCGAGATTGCCCCGCTCGATAGCGGCGATGACGTCGCCTTTGTGGTGGTGAGCGTTGCTGATGAACCCCATCGCGGGCAGTTTGTGTTTGACCAGAAGATACTAGCCGCCAAAGGGGTCATGTCGATTGATGGTGAAGGTGGCAAGCGGGCGTTTCGTGTCTATCCGCCGTGGTCCAGGCCCGTCGCCAAACAAGCTGTGAAAACGCAGCAATGGCAGCTCAAATACTTCATTGCGCTTGACCAAAGGGGTAACGCCGATCCCGTTCAGGTGCGCCGGCTCTTTGGAAAATAGCCCTTAAACCCCTGCGGGAGCGAGGTGTTACATGACGTGTTTTTCATTCTCGGGAATATGGCTTGCGCCCAACACCACGCCAGTTCTTGAATGACTCGGACATCAGGCGCCAGGTCGGAATCGAAACGATGGTCTTGTCGACCCCATCAGCCCTTTGACTGGCGGGGCATACAGGCTGTGCTAGGGTTTCGGAACCAATTCTTCACCTCTGGGCCCCAGCCATGGACGAGACTATCGTTAACGTTACCACCGCGAAGTTCAACGCGTTAATCGCGCTGGTGCAACAGTATGGTGCCGCTTTCGCGGTGAAGATCCTCTCCGCCATCGCCTTCTGGATCGTCGGCCGCTGGCTGATAGGTTTTGCTGTCGGCATGGTGCAGCGGGCTCTGGGCAAACAGAAGGTCGACCCGACCGTGCTGCGCTATGTTGGCTCAGCCATTACCGTGACGCTGAACATCATTCTGGTGATCGGTATCCTCGGCTACCTGGGCATGCAGACGACCACCTTCGCCGCGCTGCTCGCTGCGGTCGGTCTTGCGATCGGTCTGGCCTGGTCGGGGTTGCTGGCCAATCTGGCGGCGGGCGCGTTTATTATTGTCCTGCGCCCATTCAAGGTCGGCGACTTCATCTGCGCGGGTGGGGTGACGGGTACGGTCACCGAGATCGGTCTGTTCGCTACCGCGATCAACACCCCGGATAACGTGCTGACGCTGGTCGGTAATAACAAGATTTTCAGCGACAACATCCAGAACTTCACCCACAACCCGTTCCGCCGTGTCGAACTGAAAGCACAGCTATCGGGCGCGGCCGACTGGAAAGCGGCGGCGGCCTTGCTGAAACAACACATTGCCACGATCCCCAATGTGCTTGCCGAGCCGGCAGTGGAGGTGGAGATTTTAGAGTTCAATCTGGTCGGTCCGGTGTTGGCGGTGCGTCCTTACTGCCACAACGAGCACTATTGGCAGGTTTATTTCGACACCAACCGCACCATCAAAGATTCCCTCGGTGAAGCCGGTTTCCCGGCCCCGATGCCGGCGCAGACGGTGATCATCCAACAGCATGCCGGGTGAGCCGAGGTGGTTACATGATGTGTTTTTCTGGCCCAGGGATGTGGCTTGCGCCCAGTATCGCCGGGAGCAGCCCGGCTCTTAAGTCACCTCCACTCGGCTGCTGATACAGGCTCAAGCCGAACTCCGGCAACACCGCCAGCAGGTAATCGAAAATATCCCCCTGAATCCGCTCGTAATCCGCCCACACGGTGGTGCGGGTGAAGCAGTAGATTTCCAACGGAATCCCCTGCGCAGTGGTTTGCATCTGGCGAACCATGCAGGTCATGTTCGGCTGAATTTCCGGGTGACTCTTCAAATACGCCAGTGCATAGGCGCGGAAGGTCCCGATATTGGTCATCCGCCGACGGTTGGCCGACATCGCCGCCACATTACCCTGGGCTTCGTTCCAGGCCTTGAGTTCAGCCTGCTTGCGACTGATGTAGTCGGTCAGCAGATGCACCTGGGAAAGCTTCTGCTCTTCGTCATCGCGGATGAACCGCACGCCACTGGCGTCGATGAACAGGCTGCGCTTGATCCGTCGCCCACCGGATTGCTGCATGCCACGCCAGTTCTTGAACGACTCGGACATCAGGCGCCAGGTCGGAATCGACACGATGGTCTTGTCGAAATTCTGCACCTTGACCGTGTGCAGCGTGATGTCGACCACATCACCGTCGGCACCGACTTGCGGCATCTCGATCCAGTCGCCGACCCGCAGCATGTCATTGCTGGTCAGCTGCACGCTGGCGACGAACGACAGCAGGGTGTCCTTGTAGACCAACAGAATCACCGCCGACATGGCGCCCAGCCCCGACAGCAGCAACAGCGGCGAACGGTCGATCAGCGTGGCGACGATGATGATCGCGCCAAAGACGTACAAGACCATTTTCGCCAGTTGTACGTAGCCTTTGATCGAGCGGGTACGGGCATGTTCGGTGCGCGCGTAGATGTCGAGCAGGGCGCTGAGCAGGGCACTGACCGCCAATAGCAAAAACAGAATGGTAAATGCCAGCGCGACGTTACCAAGGAAGATCAGACTGGTTTTGCCCAGCTCCGGCACCAGATACAGGCCGAACTGGATCACCAGCGACGGGGTCATCTGTGCCAGGCGATGAAACACTTTGTTGTGCCGCAAGTCGTTGACCCAATGCAACGCCGGCTGGCGACCGAGCATTTTGGTCGCATGCAGAATGAGGTAGCGCGCCACTCGTCCGAGGACCAGCGCAACCACCAGCAATACCACTAATGCCAGGCTGGAATGCAGGAGAGGGTGCTGATCAAGGGCACCCCAAAGATCTTGGACGTTGAGCCAGAGCTGTTTGATATCCATGGGCAAAAACGGTTCTTCTGTAGGACGCGACAGGGCGATTAGAGCATTTAAGACGCTTTGGATGACGTTTGAGGACAAAAGGCGCAACAAAAAAACCACTGTTTAGCGCCGTTTGTATAAAGAAACTCGGCCTGAGCGCTCGAAACCGTTACCCTATGCAGCTGTTTTTTTGTATTTCTTCGAGGTAGCACCCGTGTTTTCCCAATTCGCCCTGCACGAACGCCTGCTCAAAGCCGTGGCCGAGCTTAAATTTGTCGAGCCAACGCCAGTGCAAGCAGCGGCTATTCCGCTGGCGCTCCAAGGGCGTGACCTGCGGGTGACAGCGCAAACCGGTAGCGGCAAAACCGCTGCATTCGTTTTGCCGATCCTCAACCGTCTGATCGGCCCGGCTAAAGTCCGCGTCAGCATCAAGACCCTGATCCTGCTGCCGACCCGCGAGCTGGCCCAGCAGACCATCAAGGAAGTTGAGCGTTTCGCTCAGTTCACCTTCATCAAGTCCGGTCTGATCACCGGCGGTGAAGACTTCAAGGTCCAGGCCGCCATGCTGCGCAAGGTGCCGGACATCCTGATCGGTACGCCGGGCCGGATGATCGAGCAACTGAACGCCGGCAACCTCGACCTCAAGGAAGTCGAAGTACTGGTCCTCGACGAAGCCGACCGCATGCTCGACATGGGCTTTGCCGAAGACGTCCAGCGTCTGGTGGAAGAGTGCACCAACCGCCAGCAGACCATGCTGTTCTCCGCCACCACCGGTGGTTCGGGCCTGCGCGAGATGGTCGCCAAGGTGTTGAACAACCCTGAGCACCTGCAGCTGAACAACGTCAGCGATCTGAATGCGACCACCCGTCAGCAGATCATCACCGCTGACCACAACCAGCACAAAGAACAGATCGTGAACTGGCTGCTGGCCAACGAGACCTACCAGAAGGCCATCGTGTTCACCAACACCCGGGCCATGGCCGACCGTATCTACGGCCGCCTGGTAGCGCAGGAATACAAAGCGTTCGTCCTGCACGGTGACAAAGACCAGAAGGATCGCAAGCTGGCCATCGACCGTCTGAAGCAGGGCGGCGTGAAAATCCTCGTCGCCACTGACGTTGCCGCTCGCGGCCTCGACGTGGAAGGCCTGGACCTGGTGATCAACTTCGACATGCCGCGCAGCGGCGACGAATACGTTCACCGCATCGGTCGCACCGGTCGCGCCGGCAACGATGGCCTGGCCATCTCGCTGATCTGCCACGGCGACTGGAACCTGATGTCGAGCGTCGAGCGCTACCTCAAGCAGAGCTTCGAGCGCCGCACCATCAAGGAAGTCAAAGGCACCTACGGCGGACCGAAAAAGGTCAAGGCCTCAGGCAAAGCCGTTGGCGTGAAGAAGAAAAAAGTCGACGCCAAAGGCGACAAGAAGAAAACCGGCGCCAAGGCCCCGACCAAACGCAAAATCGCCAACCGCCCGAAGACCGACGCCCTGTCGCTGGTCAGCAAGGACGGCATGGCGCCGTTGAAGCGCCGCAAGCCGGAAGCGCCGGCTGCTGAATAAAGCGCGGTAGCGATCCAATAAAAAACCGGACATGTGTCCGGTTTTTTTATGCCTGAAATTCCTGAGTTTGATTAACTCTCGGTTTTCTTCTCTGCTGCCCCCAGCTCCTTCAATCGCTGATCAATCAACTGGCACTTGTCCGGCAGATCCTTGCTGGCCGTTCCCAAATCCATCTTCTGCAACTCGGCGTTGATCTCCTTGGCCTTGGCTGGGTTTTGTTCGGTGAGCTTGGCGACTTCCTTGGCCAGTTGTTCGCGCTTAATGGTGGCTTCTTCGGGCGTGCAGGCCCAGACGGGGAGGGCGCAGGCGAGGGTGGCGGCGAGGGTGAGTTTGAGCAGGGTTTTCATAGGTCAGGCCTCGGTTCCGTGTCGGGCGGTTAATCGGTTGAGGCCACGTGATTGTGAAAGTTCACTCATCATCCTTTAGCAGAACTGACATTACCGTTCGTCGGCTTTCTCGCTCCTTCTGATCTGTTATTTGACGTCAGAATGATGGCTCTTTAGTATCGCGCCACTATTGTGCTATCAGTCTCCATTTCGAGGGATCGAACATGTACCCACCCGCCCTCGTGGCGAGGTTGTGCCTGGCTTTGCTGTGCCTTTCTCCGCTAAATCTTGCTCACGCAGCCCCGACTCCAGGGGAAACCGACCTCATCCGCGAACGCCAGGATCGCCTGCTTGAAGAGCAACGTCGGCGTCTCGAAGAGCTTAAGGAATTACCCGGCAAGGAAGTCAAGCCGGCAGCACCGGCGGCGCCCGCTGATACCCGTTGTTTTCCGATCAAAGACATCGAACTCAAAGGCGCCGACAGTCTCTCCGAGAGCGAAAAAAGTCGTCTGCTCAAGCCGTACATCGGTCAGTGCCTGGGTGTCACCCAGCTCAACGAACTGCTGAAAGTCATCACCGACCACTACATCGAAAAAGGTCTGGTCACCAGTCGTGCCTACTTGCCGCAGCAGGATTTGTCCGGCGGGCATCTGAAGGTGCTGGTGGTCGAGGGCAAGCTCGAAGGCTTGAAAGGCGCGGAGGGCAGCAAGCTGTCGGACCGCGAGTTGGGCATGGCTTTTCCCGGCAAGACTGGCGAGTTGGTCAACCTGCGGGAAATCGAGCAACTGGTCGATCAGCTCAACCGCTTGCCATCGAATCAGGCGCAGATGGAGTTGGCGCCGGGCAAGAACGTCGGCGGCAGTGAAGTGCTGGTCAAGAACACCCCGCAAAAGCCGTGGCGTGCCGGGTTGTCCCGCAGTAATGACGGCCAGCGCAGCACCGGCGAGCAGCAGTGGGGCACGACATTTGATTGGGACAGCCCGCTGGGTTTGGCGGATCAGTTGATGTTGCGTGGCGGTCACGATGCGATGACCGATCACCAGCACACCTCCAACAACGCGATGCTCAATTACAACCTGCCGTGGGGCTGGTGGAACTTCAACTACACCTACAGCCAGAGTGAGTACCGCTCGCAGGCTCAAGCCAATGGCTTCAATTTCAAGCAAACCGGCGACAGCGAAAACCATCAGTTGCGCGCCGAGCGGGTGATCCATCGTGATGCCGTGAGCAAGACCTCCCTCAGCACCGGTCTCTCTTACCTGCGCACCAACAACTTCATCGAAGACAGCAAGCTCAAGCTGAGCAGCAACCGCATCAGCGAAGCGCAGTTCGGCATCAACCACGGTCGGCGAGTCGGCAGTGCGTTCGTCAACATTGACCTCGGTATGCAGCAAGGTATCGGCGCGTTTGATGCGCAGGGCAACGGTCACCCGGGCCCTGGCGAACCGAACGCGCGCTACCGCAAATACACCGCGACCGCGAGCTACCTGCAGCCGTTCAAGGTGTGGGGCGAGTCGTTCAGTTTCAGCAGCCTGATGACCGGCCAGCGCAGTGAAGACGTGCTGTTCAGCCCGCAACGCACCAGCCTTGGCGGGCAATCGTCGATTCGCGGTTACAAGGACCAATCCTTGTCCGGCGACAGCGGCGGCTACTGGCGCAATGACCTGCGCTGGACCCGTCCGGTGACCCTGGAATGGATGCGCCCGGTGTTCGCCGAATACGGCACCAGCCTCGGTTACGACCAGGGCGTGATTCGTGGCGATCGCTACAACGGTGACCAGCACGGACGCATGTCCAGCAACTCGGTGGAGTTGTTTGCCCGTGGTCAGCACCTGGCCGCCAGCGTGACTTTTGCCCATTCCCTCGAACGTCCGGACACCCTGGCCGAGCGCGAAGCGCCGATCTATTTCCGCGTGGATTTCTTTCTCTAATTTCGCCTCATCGAGACTTTTGACATGGACGCCCGCCAAATCGCCTTCCTGAGCCGTCAGCCCTCTGCTGCTGTGAAAACCCACGAGCACTTCTGGGGCATGCCCAAGCGCGGACTGGCGTTCCTTTTGGCCAACGTCATGTTCTGGCAACCGATGTGGGCGCAGGCCGAGGGGATCGTTGTGGCCACGCCGGGCACCAGTCTCGGTCAGGCGGGCAACGGGGTGCCGATCGTCAATATCGCCACGCCGAATGGCACCGGGCTGTCGCATAACCAGTTCCACGATTACAACGTCGGCACCCAGGGTGTGATCCTCAACAACGTCGCCGCGCAGACCGGCGCGACACAACTGGGCGGCATCATCGTCGGCAACCCCAACCTCACCAACCGGGTCGCCGCGCAGACCATCCTCAATGAAGTGATCGGCGGCAGCCCGAGCCAGTTGCGCGGTTACACCGAAGTGGCGGGGCAGTCAGCCCGCGTGATCGTCGCCAACCCTTACGGCATCAGCTGCAACGGTTGCGGCTTCATCAACACGCCGCGCGTGACCCTGACCACCGGCAAACCGGTGCTGGACAACGGTCGACTGGATCGCTTTCAGGTGGATCAGGGCAGCGTCTCCATCGACGGTGCCGGGTTGAATGCCAACAACGTCGACAGCTTCGAAATCATCACCCGCAGCGCGAAGATCAATGCCGAGATTCAGGCGAAGAACCTGACGATTGTCGCCGGTCGTAACGACGTCAATGCACAGAGCCTCAATGCCACCGCTCGCGCCGATGACGGCAGTGCCAAACCGCAATTGGCCATCGACTCTTCGGCCCTGGGCGGCATGTACGCCGGGGCGATCAAACTGGTGGGCACCGAGGCAGGTGTCGGGGTGAAACTTGACGGCAAACTGATCGCCAGTGGTGGCGATATTCAGCTCGATGCCAACGGCCACTTGAGCCTGGTCGACACCTCGGCGACTAACGGCGCGGTCAATGTCAAAGCCGCCAGTCTCGATGCTCGCGGTCCGGTCTACGCGGGCACGGCGCTAAACGTACAAACCCAAGGCAACCTGAGCAACCAGCAAACCCTCGCCGCCCGCGACAGCATCGTGCTGAGCGCCGGCGGTCAGTTGACCAACAGCGGCGTCATCGAGGCCGGGGTCAACGCCGACGGTAACCGCAACGCCAATGGCGATGTGAGCCTCAGTGCGCAGAATATCAACAACACCGGCAAAAGCCTGGTCGCCAGCCGAACTCTCACCATCAACACCGCACAGACCTTGAACAACCAGGGCGGCACGCTGAGCGGGCAAAGCACCCACATCACCGCCGCAACCCTGGACAATCAAAACAACGGGCGAGTGCTGAGCAACAGCACGTTGAACCTCAATGCCAATCAGGTGCTGAACTCGAAAGGCGTGATCAACAGCACCGGCAATCTCACTGGCAACGTCGGCCGATTGAGCAACAGCAGCGGCGAGCTGAGCAGCCTGGCTGATGTTGTCCTGAACGTAACCTCGCTGGATAACGTCGCCGGCCTTGTGACAGCCGGGCGCCTGCTGGACATCACCGCCAGTGGTGGCATTAACAACGTCAGCGGCACCCTGGGGGCGAAACAAGCGCTGACAGTCCGCGCACAAAACCTCGATAACAGCCAACACGGAAAGCTGAGTAGCGAAGGCCAACTGACCACCCGAGTCAGCGGTCTCCTGAACAACCAGAGCAAAGGGTTGATACAGGCCAACGGCGCGATGGATGTGCAGGCCACGCGCCTGGACAACCGTGAAGGCAAGATTTCCGGGATCAACACACTGACGGTCAGTAGCAACAACGCAGACAACCGCAACGGCGTGATTCGTGCCGATCAGGCGGTGAAGCTGCTGATCACTGACTTGGACAACCGTGACAAAGGCCGGCTCGAAAGCAAGGCTGCACTGAGCCTGGACGGCAATAAACTGGACAACCGCAACGGTGGCCTGCTGACGGCCAGCGGCCCGCTCACCCTCAAAGCCAAAGAAGTCGCCAACGATGGCGGCCGAATCTCCGGCAAGGGTGACATCGAAGCCAATATCGATACCTTGAGCCAGCAGGCTGGCGAATTGGTTGCCGAAGGCAATCTGAAGTTGACCGGCAAGACGCTGGACAACCGTAAAGAAGGTCTGGTCGCGTCGCTCAAATCGCTGACGGTCAACGTCGATCAGATCGACAACCGTGGCGGTTCACTGTCCAGCCAGGCCGACCTGCACATCAACGGTGCGAGCCTGAACAACAGCGACAGCGGCAAAGTGCTCTCTGACACGACGCTGGCACTCAAGGTCGATCAGATCATCAACCAGACCTCCGGGCTGATTTTCAGCAAAGGCGCGAACACGCTCAGTGGCGTCGGGCTCGACAACTCGGGCGGCAAGATCGTCAGCCAGAACAACCTCGCGTTGACGTTCGACGGCATCAAGAACAACCAGCAAGGTCTGATCAGCAGCGAAGGCACACTGGTGCTCAACGGCGGCAGCTTGGACAACGGACTGGGCAAACTCTCGAGCCTCGAAGCCATGTCGCTCAACTTAGCGGCAGCCCTGCAAAACCAGGGTGGTTTGATCGCTTCGCAAAAAGGTCTGACGCTGGCCAGCGCCAGTCTCGATAACAGCGATAAAGGCATCATCAGCGCCAAGGCGGCATCGACTGTCACTACGGGTGAATTCAACAACAGCAAGGGCGGCAGTCTGGCGACTGACGGCACTCTCGACCTGACCGCCAAACACCTGGATAACTCGGCCGGGCAAATAGGCAGTCAGCAGCAGTTGAACGTCTCAGTCACGAGCCTGGATCAAGATGGCGGTGAGCTGTTCAGCAACAGCGACCTGACCCTCGACCTGAACAACGGCCTGCTGAACAACCAGCGTGGCAACCTCCATACACCGGGCCTGTTGCTGTTGAAAAACCTCAAGGAGGTGAACAACAGCGGCGGCGAAATCTCCGGTGCCAAAGCCTACAGCCTCACTGCGCAAAGCCTGAACAACGACGGCGGCAAGCTGCTGAGCAACGAGAAACTCACCCTCGCCATCGACCGTGCACTGAGCAACGTCAAAGGGCTGATCGCCTCCGCCGGCCTCGACAGTCGCAGTGCCAGCCTGAACAACGCCAGTGGTGAAATCCGTGGCCGCGGCGAAGTGGATCTGACGGTTACCGACGCCTTCGATAACCAGGCCGGTGTGGTCATTGCCGATGACGGGCTGACTGTAAAAGCCGCCAGCCTCGATAACCGCCAGGAGGGTTTGGTAGGGGCCACAAAAGCGCTGAAACTGACCGTCGATGACATCGATAACCGTAACGGCGAACTGTCGAGCAAGGCTGATGTGACACTGATCGGCCAACTACTCGACAACAGCGACGCCGGTTACATCCTGGCCGGCGGCAACCTTGCACTGACCGTAGACAAGGTCATCAACCGCAATAAAGGGCTGCTGTCCGGAGATACCGGGCTGACGCTGACCGGGCAGATGCTGGAAAACAGCGGTCGACTGACCACGCTGAACAACCTCACGGTGAACCTCACTTCGGATCTGGACAACAGTCAGGGCAGCCTCGTCAGCGAAGGTAAATCGGCGATCAATGCCCAGAGCCTGAGCAACAACGGTGGCACGATTTCCAGCGCCAAGGCGCTCACAATCGATAGCAAAGGCGCGGTCAGCAACCAAGGCGGCAAACTGCTGACCGACACCACCCTGACCCTCACCAGCACCCGCCTGGATAACCAGCAAAAAGGTGCGATCAGCAGCAAAGGTGGAATGAGCATTACCACCGGCGCACTCAATAACAGCCAGGCCAGTATTTACGCGGGCGACCGCCTGGAACTGAGCGCCGGCCAGATCACCAACACCGGCGGCAGCATCGGCGCGGCCACCGCGCTGGTTGCCAACGTCAGTGCCCTGGATCAGCAAGGCGGCAAGCTCTTCAGCAAGGGCACCTTGAGCCTTGACCTGAACGGCGGGGCCTTGAACAACCAGGACGGCTTCATTAGCGCGCCCGGTCAACTGCTGCTGAAAAACCTCGCCGTTGTGAACAACCGCAATGGTGAAATCTCTAGCGAAGAGGCCTTCGAACTGGTCGCCAAACAGCTGAATAACAGCGATGGCCAGGTGCTCAGCAACCAAAAACTCACGCTGCGTATTGAGCAAGCGCTGACCTCGGTCAAAGGCAAAATTGCCGCCGCAGCATTGCAAGTTCACGCCGCCAGTCTGGATAACAGCGCCGGCACAATGCTCAGCGATGGCGATCTGCAAGTGACCGTCGACGGCCTACTGGTCAACCAGAACAAAGGCCTGATCAAAGCGGCCGGACAGCTCACCCTCAACAGCAACGGTCTGGATAATCAGGGCGGTACGTTGCTGGGCGGCACTGGCCTGAGCATCGATCTGGGTGCAGCACCTGCCGACCTGAATAACCAGAACGGCCTGATCAACACCAAGGGCGTGTTGAGCATTGCGCACCTGCGTGACCTGAGTAACCAGAAAGGCGAAATCTCCAGCGTCCACAGCTTCAGCCTGACCGGCAACACGCTGGATAACCGTGGCGGCAACCTGATCAGCAATGATCAATTGACCCTCAACGCCACCCGACTGAATAACCAGGGCGGCCTGGTTTCCGGCTGGAACAAACTCGCCGTTGCCGGCGGCAGCCTCGACAACAGCCAGGAAGGTACGCTCTCCAGCCTGCTCGGCAATCTGAACATCGACCTCAGCGGTGCGCTGATCAACAACGCGAAGGGCGGCCTGGCGGGCTTAGGCGACGTGACCATCACTGCCGCCAGCCTCGACAACAGCAACGGCATCTTCACCAGTGGCGGCAAGCAGACGCTGACAATGACTCAAGGTGCAATCAACAACGCATCGGGTGGCCTGATCGAAAGCGGCGGCACACTGGATATCAACGCGACCTCCTTGAACAACGCGTCGGGGAACATCACCGCGAACAAAGCGCTGACCTTCACCGGTACGAGCCTGGACAACAGCAACGGCAGCCTGGTGGGTGAAGACAGCGTCACCCTCGATCTGCTCGGTATGCTGACCAACACCAAAGGCGCGCTGGGCAGTACGGGGCCGCTGGTGATCAAGCGTTCCAGCAGCATCGATAACCAGGGCGGCCAACTGCTCAGTCAAGGTTTGTTGAGCCTGTTGACTGGAAACCTGAATAACAGCCAGGAGGGCACCGTGGCTGCCAATGGGCAGCTCGACCTCACCGCCACCGGCAGTGTTCGCAACGACGCCGGCGGCCTGATCTCCAGTCGCGATGCAGGCCTCAATGTCAAAGCCGCTTCCCTCAACAATGCCGGCGGCGCGCTGCAAAGCCAGGGCGCATTGACCCTGGACGTGAAGGGCGGCGCCATCGACAACCAGGGCGGCAAGGTCATCGCCCAGAACGGTGAGCTGAACATCACCGCCGCCAGTCTCGACAGCCGCGCCGGTGTGCTGTCGAGCCTCAAAGGTTTGCTGCAGACCCGCCTGACGGGCGTATTGCGCAACGGCCAGGGCGGCAAGATCGAAGGCAATCGCCTCGACCTTCAGGCCTTGGGCGGAATCTACAGCGACGGCGGACGCATCGCCGCCAATACCGGCAACATTCTGCTTAACGCTGGCAATGCTGTTATCGATAACAGCAATGGCGGGATTTACGCCAAAGGCCAGGTCAAGGTTATTGGGGGCACACTGAACAACAACGCCGGCAAGATCAGCGGCGATGGTATCGACGTCGTTCTCGATAGCAATCTCACCAACCGCGGCGGCCTGATTGAAAGCGCGGGCACCCTCGCAGTGCGTGCCGCCAGCCTCGATAACCAGACGGGCAAACTGCGTGCGCTGGGTATCAGCGGGAAAACCAACTTTCAGATCGGCAGCCTGTTCGATAACCGCAATGGCCTGGTGGAAACCGCCAACACCGACCTGACCCTCGCGACGCCGAGCTTCTTGAATGCGGGCGGTACCGTGACTCATGTGGGTGTGGGTGAGTTCGACATTTCGACAGCCAACGTCATGAATGCTGGCGGTTCGCTGGTGACGCGTGGTGGGCTGACGTTGAACGCGGATAGCTGGACTAACAGCAGTGTGATTCAGGCGGGGCGGTTGCGAGTTAACGTCAATAACTTGATACAAACCGCAGGCGGTGAGTTGCTGGGCGCCGACAGTTTCATCGGCAGCGGGGTTAATTGGTCCAACGAAGGCCTGCTGGCCAGTAACGGCACCTTCAGTCTCGACTTGAGCGGAGCGTACGGCGGAAACGGACGGGTCAGCAGTGTCGGGAATCTGGGGCTTACGGCCTCTCAGATTGACTTGACCGCTGCGGCCAGTATCACCGGCGCTTCGGCTTCCACGGTTACCAGTCGTGGCAGTCTGAACAACTTTGGTCGAATCACTTCGGCTGACAGCCTGACTGTCAATGCCGCCTCGCTGACTAACAACGGCACCCTCGGTGGTGCCGGCAAATTGCGCATCAGCAGCAACTCATTGCTCAACCAGAATGGACTGATTTTCAGTGGTGGAGACATGGCCCTGCGGGTGGGGACTCTCACCAACCGCTACGCGGACATCTATGGCTTGGGCAACATCAGCATCGCCCGGGATGACAGCAATGGCTGGAGTTCATCGATTAACAACATCTCGGCGACCATCGAAAGTGTCGGCGATATGACCCTGGCGGCCGATCACATCGAGAACCGCAAGGATGTGTTTCAGGTAACCGGTGGCGGGCTGGTTTCGGGTGCAATTGGGCTGCAGTGCTACTCATGTTCAACGTTTGATGTCTTTCAACCTCATTTTCCTGGATATCTGGTTTGGGTGGAAAACTACCAATCTCAGATCATTCAGGATTCGGCATCTGCCAGTTTGACAGCAGGTCGAAACTTTACGGGTAACGGTCGGGAGCTACTGAATAACGCCTCCACTATCAGTGCAGGAAACGACTTGTCGTTAAATCTGCAGAACTTCACTAACCAGGGGGCGGCGGTTGGCGATTACAGCATAAGACGCTCGCTTGGTGGGGCGAAGGATTCCTTGCATCAGTGGCGGGCGATCATGGATTACAACGCTGCCAATGACCCGTCTTATGATCCGGGTCCCTCCGGGTATAGGGATGGACTTTTGATCAGTCCAAACTTGCGTGTATGGAACAGCGAAGGCGTTGAGTCTCTCGAGCGCATAGGGGGGCGTTCCAGTGGTGGTGAGGCGATTCGTTACATTAGGTTTGGGTCAATATGGGTGGAATATGAAGGGCGCTACGAGTTTACACGTCCACATTACGGTGATGGAGTCAGGAGCGAAGCTCCTGACTTTGTCAAAAACGCCGCCTTCTCTGAAAACACCATTACTTACAACGGCCCGTCGAGCTACGCCAATGCTGTCGTCCAGGCCGGTGGCAAGGTTTACATCAACGCCACTCAGAACCTGACCAACAGTGTGGTTCGTGACGGTGTAGCCGCGGGTGCCGGCGTCTCTCGTCTGGGGTCTACGCAACTTGCCGGTCAAGTTACCCCGACCGTCATCAGCATCAATTCTCAGCTGCCACCGGATCTGGCCCAACAACAAGTCAACCCGCTGACGTTGCCTGGCTTCACCCTGCCAACGGGAGACAACGGCCTGTTCCGCCTTAGCGGTAAAGGCGGCACCGAGCAAACGATCGTACCCGGGCAGAGCTGGACTATTGGTTCCGTTACGGCCGGTACCACGCAGCGTTCGGACGGCATGCCTGTCAGGCAAGCCACCGAGTTCCAGTTCGACAAGAACGACCCGGTCTCGGTCAAAAATCGCGAGCTGGCCCTGGCCAGTCGCCCGTCGGTGAATCTCAACAACAAGGCCGCGCTGATCAACGTCAATGCCGCCGCCGGTGACGGTCCGGTCGGTGTGCTGTTGCCCAATCGCGGGAACATTTCTTTCAACGTGCCGCGTGTACAGGGACTGCCTGACACCAGCGTGCGTTCCAATCCGCACAAATATCTGATCGAAACCAACCCGGTACTGACCAACCTCAAGCAATTCATGAGTTCGGACTACCTGTTGGCGAACCTCGGCTACGATCCGGACACCAGCGCCAAACGCCTGGGCGATGGTTTGTTTGAGCAACGCCTGGTCCAACAATCGATCGTCGCACGCACCGGCCAGCGCTTCCTCGACGGTCAGACCTCCGACGAAGCGATGTTCAAGTACCTGATGAACAACGCCATCGCCAGCAAGGACCAACTGAACTTGTCCATGGGCGTAACCCTCACCGCACAGCAAGTTGCCGCGCTGACCCACGATATCGTCTGGCTCGAAGAGCACGTAGTGAACGGTGAAAAAGTCTTGGTACCGGTGCTTTACCTGGCCCAGGCGAACAATCGTCTGGCACCCAATGGCGCATTGATCCAGGGCGGCGACGTCAAGCTGATCGCCGGGCAGGACCTGAACAACGCCGGCACCCTGCGCGCCACCAACAACCTTTCGGCCGAGGCCGGCAACGACCTCACCAACACCGGCTTGATCGAGGCGGGTGATCGCCTGACGCTGAAGGCGGGCAATAACATCGTCAACAAATCGGGCGGGATCATTTCCGGTCGCGACGTCAGTCTGACGGCAACCAATGGCGATGTGATCAACCAGCGTGACGTGACCGGTGTTGATGTCCGTCGGGGTGGAAGCCTGCAGCATCGCGATTATCTCGATAACGCGGCACGGATCGAGGCGGCTAACGATCTGAGTATCAATGCGGGGCGTGACATCAACAACATTGGTGGCGTTTTGCAAAGCGGGCGTGATCTTGAGCTCACTGCCGATCGTGACGTCAACATCACCTCAGTCCAGGATCGCAGCACCAATGCGCGTGGCAGCCATTTCCTCAACCAGACCATTACCCAGCATGCTGCTGAGGTGACGTCTGGTCGGGATCTTACGATCAGTGCAGATCGAAACATCACTGCAGTCGCCAGTCGACTTGATGCCAAGCGTGATATTGACCTGGATGCCGGCAACGATATTTTGCTGACGTCCGCAGCGGATCAAAGCGACTACGTCGCCCGGGGCAAGAAAAGCGCTCAGGAGAGTCACAGCACCTCGCAGCAGGCCACTGTTCTGAATGCCGGACGTGATGTCGCAATCAGTGCCGGCAACGACCTGGGCATCATCGCAAGCCGGATCAAGGCCCAGGAAGACGTTAGCCTGGATGCGGTGCAGGACATCACCGTGGCCTCGGCAAAAGACGAGAGTTCCTCTTACTACTACAAGAAGAAAAACGGCTCGTTCGGGCGCAGCACCACCACTCAGAAGGAGAGCTACGAGAGTACTAACGTAGCCTCCGTTATTGAGGCCGGACACGACCTGACCGTCAACACCTCAAAGGACCAGTACGGAGGTGTCAGCCTCAATGGCGGGCAAAACGTCACCATTATCGGCAGCCAGTTCAAGGCTGGTAATGATTTGGTTGTGGGTGCCAAAAACGATGTCGCGGTGCTATCTGCTACCGAGGAAGCAGGCGACTACAGCAAGAAGACCAAAACCGGTCTGTTCGGTATGTCGAGTAGCGGCAAAAGCCAGCTCCAGACGACCGTCACTCAGGTCGGTAGTGAGTTGAGTGCGGGCCACGACACCGTGGTGCTCGCTGGACGCGATGTGCGATTGAACGCGAGTGCAATCAATGCCGGCAACGATGCCGAATTGCATGCTGGACTGGTGGATAAAACGGGGGATATCACGCTTTCATCCGCCGATGATCTGGCTTACAGCCGTGCCGAGGAATACAAGAAAAAGCTTGGCCTGACGCTCAAGGATGCAATGGGGTGGGCGGTCGGTACACCAAGTTTCGGAGGTGACATTACCTTCAATGCGTCACACAAGGAGGGACGCGAAGTCGTCAGTTCCAACAGTGTTGGTAGTCAGGTCAATGCAGGGCATGACGCGATTTTGAATGCCGCCCGTGACATCAATATCATTGGCAGCGGCATCAGTGCCGATAACAGCGCAAAGCTTGATGCTGGCCGCGATGTCAACGTGGTCGCCTCTACCGACCGGCAGCGCAGCAACAGTTGGGAAACCGACAAAAGCTTCGGCCTCAAGCAAACCGTCGATAACAACGGGTACACCACGTTTGTTGGTAATGAAATCATCAAGCATGGTGTCGACAGCAGCGGTTACACCGCCGCGGGCAGCTCTATCAATGCTGGATTGAACCTCAATGTCACTGCCGGCCGTGATATCAACCAGCAAGGGTCCGACCTTGAAGCCGAAAACAACATAAATCTCAAAGCCGGTCGCAATATCAATATTGATGCGGCGGAAGAAGCCAGCATCGTCACCACCCGTGACAGCGTGAAACGTACGGGCAGTACCACGACTGTCGCTTACAACTTTGGCAACACCGTTGATAGTCTCAAAGGCACTGGCGAAGGTGAGGATGGGGTCAGCAAGGGCTCGAGCGTCCTGAAGTCGGTCGATGCGCTGGATAATTTTTTCAGCGGGCCGAAGTTCGACGGGCATATCGGTAGCTCAAACACCAGCCAGACCCAGACCCAGACCTCGCTGACACATCGTCCATCCAGCCTGTCTGCCGGTGGTGACATCACGCTTGAGGCTGAAAATGATGTGAACGTGAAAGGTAGCCAATTCAATGCAGGGCGTGACATCAATGTCACAGGGCGCAACATCACGTTTGATGTGGCGCACGGTGCAGAAAACAGTGAGGACAATCAGACCCAAAGCAAGGGCGGCATCAAGGGTGGCACCACCGGCGGTTTCAAACTGGGTGTTGGTATCAGTAATGCCGGCAACAAGGGAGAGTCGAGTCAAGGCACCTCTACGGCGACGCAACTTAATGCCGGTGGCAGCGTCAACCTGGACGCAAAAAACGATCTGACGCTCATCGGCACACAGGCGACCGCCGAAAGGGACATCAAACTCAAGGCCGGCAACGACCTGAACATCCTGTCGGCACAAAACGCCTACAGCAGCGAAAACACTCGTCGCAGCTGGGGAGCAGAAGGCGGCATCATTGCCGGCCAGGACGGTTTTGGGGTCTATGGCTCTGCCAACGTCGGTATAGGCGATCTTGACCGCCAAGGCGTCAAGCAGCAGGAAGCCTATCTGTACGCAGGTAATAGTCTGAGTTTCGAAAGTGGCCGTGATACCACGATCGCGGGTGCCACATTACGTGGTGACGAAGTGATTGGTGATGTCGGGCGCAACCTCACCGTGACATCGGTGCCTAACACCGGCAAGGTCGAAGGCAAAGAGTTCGATGCCAGCCTCACCGTGGCAGTCAGCTTCGGGGTAACGGCCAGCGGCTCACTGGGTTACGGCCAAACCAATGGCAAAACCAACTGGGTCGAAAACCAGACCGTCATCAGCGGCAAAAATAAAGTCGATATCCGTACAGAAAACCACACCCAACTCGATGGTGCGGTGATTTCCGCTGATAACGGCAATCTTAAACTCGACACAGACACTTTGGGTTTCCGCAATATTACTGGCAAGGACAACGAGCACGGTTACTACCTCAATGTCAGCGGTAGCTACGGCAGTAGCGGCGGGGCTCAGGCGGACAAGCCCAATAAAGGCATGGAAGGAGGGGATAAAAACAGTTGGGCGGTGGAGGGTTACAACTACACAAAGGATCGCGAGCAGACCCTTAACGCTACCGTCGGAGCGGGGCAGGTTGTCGTGCGTCATGACAAGGTGACGGGCGAGGACTCCACGACCGGGCTCAATCGTGACGTGAATAAAGCGTACGAAGTGACTCGGGATGAGGAGCATCGCACCGATCTGTATGTCAGTAGTTCGTCGATTGACTCCGTCAGCCATCCACTCGATACGTTGAACCGTTGGAAAGAAAGTGTCGTCAATCTCAGAGAGAACCAAACGCGAAAGGCCCTCGAAGTTGTTCAATCGCTGAAGACTGTCAACGCGCAAATCCAGGCTGTTCGACTTGATATATCGCAAGTGTCAGAAAAAGCCATAAAGGGGCTTGGTAAAGAGCAAGCGCTGGCGGTCAGTAAGAACTTGGTCCGTCTTGGTCTCGACCCTTCTGAAGTAGAGCGGTTGGGGCCAGAGACCATGATCGCAATGGTGAAGTGGTCTAAGGCCATGGCTGATTACAACCTCATGATGGACGGATGTGAAAGCCTGGGGACCTGTAACCAGACCGTGCAAGCTCCACCAAAATCCCCTACTCCGCCTACACAGGGAGGACAGCCGGGCGCGATTGAGTTGGCTTCAACAACGGTAGAGCCTCGCATTACCATGGGGGAAGCTGCCCTCATTCGAACCGGCACATTCAAGGCCTTCATTGATTCTCTTGCGCCTGCGGAAGCCAGAATTGCCCTGATCGGTGCACAGGCACTCATGGGGCCAGGGAAGGCGCTGGTCAGCGTCGCGGGTAATGTACTGCTGCGCTTTTTCTTCGGGGATGACATTGATGCGTACAAGGAAAGTGTCGCCATCACAGCCACTTCGACGCTGACCGACATACCCCGTGATGAAGTTGCACAGAGCCATGCCGAAAAGAAGGAGGATGGCAGTCCGCTGAAGGGCGATGCGTATGTGCTGACCGCCGAATGGCTGATCGATCTGGCGATGGGCAGCGTCAAGTCCCTCGCAGGCAAGGCTTATTCCGTTGCGGCAACGTCGAATAAGGGGAAGGCTACTACAGGCTCCAGAGCGGGTGATATAAAGGCCAGTGAGACGATTGGCAGGCCAGTAGAAGCAGTGATCAACGGGAAGAAATCTCTTTTGAGGGTCGATATCGAACCGAACGGAAAGCTGCAAATTCAGTCGGGTGGCGGTAAGGACTCCATTGTTGACTTCAGACCCGACCTTAATTTGCCACTGGCTCCGCAAATAAACCAGGAATTCAAGCGGCTGCCCCAATCTGCAAGAGATCAGTTAATTAAAAATGCTGAGAAAGGGCTTAAACGACTCATCGAAACAGGAAATATGTGATGGAGAGAAAGTTTGTTGTCGCTTTTGATCGGAATGATCAACTCCCGGAAAGGCGGGAGTGGTTAAGTGAGGCGTGGGGCGATGTCCCGACAACTCATTTTCAAAGTGACGAAAGTATGCTTGATTCAATATTTATTGATCTCAAGATTAACAAGTGGGAGTTGAATGCTGCTTGGAGCTCTCGGCAGGGGCTTGCACCGATTATTAGGATCGAGATTTTACGGGATGAAAGTTTGGTGGAGTTTGTCAATAATCATGCTTCGCTGATCTGTGATGAGGTGGATGCAAAGGTTCTCATGGTTTTTGAGTTGGAAGGAGAGAGTATGGATGTCGACTTTATAATATTAATGCGATTAGTCGCTGCTCTATGTGGAAGGGGGCGTTGTTATCAGTGGGCAGAGAAGCTGGAGTTTCTCGACGAGAAAGCGTTAGCTGATTTACCGTCTTCGGTTGAATTAAAAGATATGCTCATCACTTGTCAGTGATTTTTCTCGGGTGTTTAAGATGTGTTGGTCAAGTTGCTTGGCAACGAAAAAGTTAATGGGTGTCCCCTTTGTGCTCTTTATGCTCAATAACACCCCGGGAGATGTTTGATGGCACGGGAGCAGGATTTGTTGCAAGAAATCGGGCAAATGTTGGTTGACACAGGCCCGGAAAGCGCCAATGTAATTGTCGTAAGAATCGAGTTGTATCCACAAGGTGATGCCTGTAAGTACGAGTTCGATTATGTCGATAGTAGCGACAAGACAGAATGGTTCAGGCCGTCCGCTCGTGCGGTAGGCGATTTGACCGAGCTTTTGGTTAAGTTAAGAAATAGATCGCTTTTAAGTGGAAAGACTGTTTGGACGAAGTGTGAAATAAATTTCGATGTTCTGCGTAACAAGCTGAAGATCAATTATGGATATGACGAGATTGTTTGAAAAACGGGGAAACCCATTAGCCGGTCCTACGTCAAGATCAAACCTCTGCGTCTGTATTTGAAATACAAAGCGCCCAATACAATGCATCGGGCGTTGGGGTGAAACAGGTGTATTTCAGGACTAGACACCCTTTCATTCACTCCGCAGCCTGCGCCCGCAACCGCCGACCAATCACATCCATCAAATCACAACCGTCACGCAACGGTATGGCCAGCAATTTTGAGAAGTCGGACAGCACGCCCGTGTCGCAACCAATCTCGGCACGAAAGGCGATGTTTTCCAGAACTTGGGTGACGGTGCGAATGCGGTAATTCGCCATCGCGTGCAGGACGTCGAGTGGCGCTTGGGTATCAATAAGCAGAGACGCTGGGATCAGGTCGATTCCGGTGAGGGGTATGTACCTATCCATAGGTGGAGTCTCTCGTAATTAAAAAGGACTCTCTATGATCAGGTCGTCAAACCCGGTCGTCTTTTGGACGACGGTTTGACTATAAGGATCAGCCGCCCAGCGGTACAGAGCCTCAGTTCTGAACTTGATGTAGGGGAAATGTCCTAGTGCGGTCGGACAGTCGCCTGGCAAATTGCTGATGACTGAGCACTGCCGACACCTGTGTGGGAGCTTGCTCCGGGCGGCGATCCGACGATAGCGGTGTATCAGTCGATATCAGTGTTGAATGTTTGTCAGTCATCGCGAGCAAGCTCGCTCCCACAGTAGATTGGCGATGTTTGGAGATAGTGTTTCCGACACAATCCAAGTGTGGGAGCGAGCCTGCTCGCGATTGGAAGCGACTTGGTTTTAAGGTCTAGCCCCCATGACAGCAACTGGCCGGCGCCTTGTCCTCATACCGGTCGTGATACCTCACCCACTCCATGATCTCCTCTTCATTACGCCCCTTGGGCGTCAGGTCGAGGTAGTTGTAAGCCCCGACCAACATATCCAGGCCTCGGGCATAAGTGGAATAGGTGTGGAAAATCTCTCCAGCTTCATTGCGATAAAACACGCTGAGGCCGGGGAGTTCTTCTTCCGCGCCGTCGGATTTTTCGTAGTTGTAGGTGGCTTTACCGGCGGTGACGTCTTCTGCTCGGGCCGAAACACCAAAGTCATAGTTGAAGTCGCAACCTTCGGACGACACCCAATCGAATTTCCAGCCCATGCGTCGTTTGAAGGTCTGGAATTCGGCGTACGGTGCGTGGGAAACCGCCACCACTGCGACGTCATGATGGGCCAGGTGTTGGTTGGCACCGTCGATGTGATCGGACAGGAACGAGCAGCCGGAACAGCCTTCGTCCCAGCCTTTGCCAAACATGAAGTGGTAGATGACCAACTGGCTACGGCCACCGAACAGGTCAGCCAATTTCAGTTCGCCGTTCGGGCCCTGAAAGCGGTAGTCCTTGTCGATTTTCACCCAGGGCAGGGCGCGGCGTTCGGCGCTGAGTTTGTCTCGTTCTTTGGTGAAGGCTTTTTCGTGGGCCAGGTGTTGCTTGCGGGCGGCGAGCCATTCTTCTCGGGAGACGACGGGATGATTCTGAATGTTCATTGGGTTTCTCCTGCGAGGTGCTGGGAGGTGACTTACACAACCTAGTCGTTCGACCTACGCCCAATTCGACATACCGCCGGTCGGTGCTGTTCAAAACCTCAGCTGAACGGCTACGAACCGCGCCGGTCACAATCTATGAAGGCCATCTCACTCGCGGGCACCGGAGGTTGAATCAGGATGACGACTTATAACTGGGATTTGATTGAACGCTTGCTGCATGAGGTGCAGAACGGCGCTGGCCACATTTTCACCCCACGGCCCTACGCCGAGCAGTATGCGGCGGAGAAAGCGTCGAAAGGTGAGCCGTTTGAGAACCTGGATCACCTGAAAGCGGTAGCTGGCGAGTACGAAAAGTTACTGTTGATTCGGGGCTATATCGAGCCTCGGCCAGAAGATCAGGGTGGCAATGGCGAGAACTATATTTTGACGCCTCGGGGCTCGAGTTTATTGAGCTTGATCGACAGCAGTATTCCGGGCAATGACCATCCGCGGCAGGTGTTGGATGAGCAGGAAGATGCGTTGGATGAGGTAAGGTTTGATGAGATCGCATCGAGGGCACAGATTGCCTGACGATCACCCCATAACCCATTGTGGGAGTGAGCCTGCTCGCGATTGCGGTACACCAGTAACATCATTGTTTACTGATACACCGCAATCGCGAGCAGGCTCGCTCCCACATTGGATTTGTGTTGTGCTTAGCTCTGTTTTGCTGCCTTCAGGCACTTCAAATCACTGAAATCCTTCCTCACTCCCTCGATCTTCTTCAGCAATCGCTGGCGCTGTTCCGGCGTGCTTTCGGCCATCAAGTCCACAAATAACGCCCGTGCCTGGGCTTCGGTGCTGGCGTAGGCCTGGCGATAGGCGGGCGTCCACAAACTCTCGCGATTGACCAGAAGCGTCTCGATGCGCTGTGGGAATTCTGGACTCTGGCGCTGCGCAACCGCCGCACTGAACTGCTTCTGCCAATGGACGCGATTGGCGATCCATTGCGTATTCTGGTCCCCCAAGGCGTTGGACCACGCGACAACGCGTAGCTGCTGGGTTGCGCTGAGCGGGCCGAGCCAGTCATTCAGGCGTTTTTCCATACGCTGGCTGCGCGCCTTGATCTGTTGATCGAGAGACGGTTTGACGTATTGCGCCTGGCGTTTGCGCTGGTCCTTGGCGAAGGCCTCGTTCATTTCCGCAACTTGCTGGTCATTCAGCCCTTGCAACAGCTCAATGGCTGACGGGGTAATTTCCCGTGCGGTCTGGGCGATGGCCTGCTTGGCTTCCTGGACGCGGGTTTGCAACGCAGCGTCGGTGACCTGGTTGGTCTCGACCATGACCTGCAAGCGATCCAGCCAGTCGAGGTAGCCCGGCAGTTGCGTGGTGCAGTGCCAGCTCAGGTGTTCCTTGAGGCGCTCATTGAGCCAGCCTTTCTGCTCGCCGTTCATGTCCAGGTAGTCGCTGAGCGTCCACGGAATGATCACGTCGAGGTTGCGGTAGGCCAGGCCCACGCGGCTGCACGCACCGAGGGCGAGACTGAGGGTGATAACGACGGCGAGACACTTCAACCAGCGCGACATGGGCGAATCCTTTGCGAAGGCCTGGCTTTTTTAATGGGCTTCTTTATGTGAACGCAGGATGAGCCTCGCAGTTCAGCCGATCAATAAAAGGCGCGTTCGGCCTTGAGGGTGACCAGCCCATCGCATTGGCTGTTGTGCCCGGAATAGGCGGAGCAACTGTTGCCGCTCAAACTGGAATCACTGTAGATCAGGTCCAGATCGACGCCCATGAACGGGCGGGAAAGTTTCACTGACCAGTCGGTGAAATTGCCTACGTATCCACCGTCGACGGACACCGGCGTATTGAGCTGGTGGGTGGTGTATTTCATGCTGATCCCGATGCCAAACGGCTGATTGCCGCCGAGGTCGGCGAACACGGTGCTGTTCTGTTTGTCCGGGTCGTTGCTGAAGGCTGCGCCGAAACGGCTGCCCAGAAAGGTCAGGCCACCGAAAAGCTCCTGGCTGTCGAGGGTGTCCACTTTCGGGTAGCTGTAACGGATCATGCCGACTTCGTACCCGAGGGTGTTATCGAAAGGCTGTTTAAAGCCCATATAGGAGTCGACTTCAAGGTTGGCCCCAGGCGTTAAACCCATGCTCGGTGCCCATTGGCCCACGTAAAAACCGCTGTCGTGACTCAGGTCGAGACCACCGTGGAACGAGCCGGTGCTGGAAGGTTTGACCAGCCCCTGGGCCATGCTGCGGCTGGGGGTAGTGCCGAGTTTGAGATCGAAGTCGCCCAGTTCACGCTGAAAGATTTGCGCATTGGCGACCGAACACGACAGCAGGGTGCCGAGCAATAAATAGGAGGGTTTGAGCATGCGTCACTCCATGACAGCGAGGTGCAGGCACTAAAAACCTACTGAAACGCTTGATCTAGACGTGTGCAAGCATACCGGCGAATGCTCGGCATCGAGGGCCGTTCGTCGATTTTTGAAATATTGGTGTGTTTGCGGGGGTGTTGCGAGGAGGGTTCCAGTCCAAGCGCTTCGAAGCTCAAAGCGCTTAGGGACCAGGTGACGCGGCGGATCTTGGGGAAGAGTTACTTCTTGCCCAGGGTGATCTGCTTGGACGGGCCGAACGTCTGGCCGCTGACGCCTTTGGCAATTTGCTGGATCTCTCCGCCGGACTTGAGGAACGCAGCAATCTGGTTGTTGATCGATTCGCTGGTTTCAACGGCTGGAGCTGGCTTTGCTTTGCTGTTGGATGCTTTTACACGCATGGCGGCCATTAACCTATAGAAAATTAACTTGGCCAGGCATCGTACAGGAAATACTTGACAATTGCTTGGTAAATATCCCCCCGAAATACACGGGGCAGATGAAGAATTAATCACAAGTTATTATTCTGAATAGGCCTCTAAGCTGCTGTTTTAACTAAGAACGGTCGTGAAAAATTACAGTTTTCCGCCTGGCGGACAGGTGAGAGAATCGCCAGAACGGCCTGACGAGCGGCCTGGCGCGTGCGGTAAAGCCCAGGAAAATTAAGCCCTTCAGAGGATTTTCTTGCGCCACCGGGCTGGCCAGCGAACGCGGCCCGCAAAACCGGGTAGAATGCCGCCCACGCAATGAGGGTATTGGAAATGGCTTTAGTCGGGCGCTACAACAGTTTGCAAGTGGTTAAACACACTAACTTCGGTTTATATCTGGACGGTGGTGCGGATGGCGAAATCCTCCTGCCTAATCGTTATATTCCCAAAGATATTCCCAGCGAAGATGAAGACTGGCTCAACGTTTTTATTTATCTGGACAGCGATGACAAACTCATCGCAACTACCGAAAAGCCGAAAGTTCAAGTCGGTGAATTCGCCAGTTTAAAAGTCGTTGAAGTCAACAGCATCGGTGTTTTCCTGGATTGGGGCTTGCCGAAGGATCTGTTGCTGCCGTACTCCGAAGAAAAGCGTCAGATGACCGCCGGCGAGTATGTCGTGGTACACGTCTACCTCGACAAGCACACCCGCCGCATCACCGCGACGGCGCGTCTGGACCGCTACCTCGACAAGACCCCGGCCAACTACACCCCTGGCCAGGAAGTTGATTTGCTGGTTGCCGAAGCCACCGATATGGGCTTCAAGGCGATCATCAACAACAAGCACTGGGGTCTGATTCACAAGAACGAAATCTTCAAGTTCATGCGCGCCGGTAAAGAAGAGAAGGGCTTTATCAAAGAAGTCCGTGCCGACGGCAAGATCAGCCTGAGCCTGCAACCGATCGGCGAAGAAGCCGCCACCAGCCTGAACTCGAAGATTCTCGCCAAGTTGCGCGACAACAATGGCAGCCTGCCGGTCAGCGACAAGAGCGACCCGACGGTGATCAGCAGTATGTTTGGCGTGAGCAAGGGCAACTTCAAAAAGGCCATCGGTGCGTTGTACAAGAACGGCCAGATCGTTATTCACGCCGATCGCATTGAACTGAGCTGACCTCGCGCCCGCCCTCATGTGACGCGATTGCATAGGGTTGGACTGTGATGAAAAAGTCCCGGCCCTGTGTCGGGGCTTTGCTTTTTACTGTCGAGTGACTGCCATGTTTTGTGTTGTCGAGGTGTTCCGGTGAGCGCCACCCGGCGCAGTGCCGATGGGTTTGCCCTGCAAGTGATGATTGGGTTGTGCCTGATCTGGGGTGTTCAGCAGGTGATGATCAAGTGGGCGGCGCCAGACATCGCGCCGGTCATGCAAGCCGCCGGGCGTTCGGGTATTTCCGCGTTGCTCGTAGGACTGTTGATCTGCTGGAAAGGCGGCTGGGATCAAGTGGGCAACACCTGGCGCGGTGGACTACTGGCTGGCGCGCTTTTTGGCCTGGAGTTCTTCTTCATTTCCGAAGGCTTGCAACTGACCACGGCCGCGCACATGTCGGTGTTCCTTTACACCGCGCCAATCTTCACCGCATTGGGCGTTCATTGGCTGTTGCCGAGCGAGCGTTTAAGACCGGTCCAGTGGCTGGGGATATTCCTCGCCTTCGTCGGGATCGCTATCGCCTTTGCCGGCGGAGTGTCGTGGGACAACCTCGATCACCGCATGTTGATGGGCGATGCGCTGGGCGTGCTGGCTGGCGCGTCATGGGGGGCAACCACGGTGGTGGTGCGCGCTTCGCGCCTGTCGGAAGCACCGGTGACGCTGACGCTGTTTTATCAATTGATTGTCGGTTTCGTGGGGCTGTTGCTGATCGCAATCCTCAGCGGCCAAGTCACCCACGTCAGCCTGACCACCGTGGCGGTGGCCAGTGTGTTGTTCCAGGGATTGGTGGTGTCGTTCTTCAGTTACCTGACCTGGTTCTGGCTGTTGCGCCGTTATCTGGCGGCGAACCTGGCGGTGTTTTCGTTCATGACGCCGCTGTTCGGCGTCACGTTCGGCGTGGTGCTGCTGGGCGAAGAGCTGAGCTTCAACTTCGTTGTCGGCGCGGTGCTGGTGTTGTTGGGTATCACGTTTGTCAGCGCTGAGCAGTGGGTGCGCCGTCGCTTGCGCAAAGCCCTTGGGCAGCAGTGACCGGGCTTAGCAGCAAACCGCCAGCCACCAGCAAACCACAGCCAGCGAACACCAGTGCTGGCTGCAAACCACCACTGAAGTGGCTGCTCAACGCCGCCAGCAACGGTCCGCTGAGCTGGCCCACCGCAAAGCACGCCGTCAGCAGCCCTGCGTTGCGCTGGGTGGCGTGGGGCGCCAGTTCCCGGGAACGTTGCATCACCAATTGCATGCAGGCCAGGAACGGCGTGCCGCAGAGGATCACGCCCAAGGCCAGGCCTGGGCCGCTGCCCAACAAGCAAGCGAAGACCCCAGCGGCTTGCAGCCACAACGTCGCCATCAGCCAATAGCGAGTGCCCTGCGGGTGTTGTCGACGCAGACTCACCAGCACCACCCCGATGGCCGAAGCAAGACCGAAGCAAGGCCAGAACAGATCGGCCTGCCATTGGCCATGGAACTGCGCGTTGGCCATTTGCGAGAGGAAAGTGGCCGGAATGATGTAGCCCAAACCGTACAGACCATAGACCACGCCTAAACGGCCGATGCCACGATTACCCGAGCCAGCGACGCTGGGAGCGGCAGCCACGGTCGTGGCCGGCTGCGGCAGGAACGGCAGAATCCCCAGCAGCATCGCCAGCCCGACACCGGCATACACCAGCCACAAGGCTGCAGAAGTCTGCCCCAGCAGGTTCGATCCCAAGGCCAACAAGCCCGTCAGAAAAATCCCCAGACCCGGTCCGGCAAATACCAGGGCGCCAAGCCGTGGGCGACCGGCCGCCGCAGCCAACGGCTGGCTCAACGCAGTGATCATCACCAGCACCCAGGCGCTGGCCACGCCGGTGCCGAACCGCAGCACCAGATGGGACCAAAACCCGTTGGCCCAGAACGAGGCCAACGTCAGCAAGACACAGAGCCACAAACCGCCCAGCAAACGCCGGCGGACTTGCTCGGGGCGGCGAGAGAACATCGCGTCCACTGCGCCAACGAAGTAACCAAGGTAGTTGGCTGCGGCAATCAGACCGGCGGCGGTCAGGTCGATCTGACCTTCGCTGAGCAGGTGCGGCAACTGAGGCGTGAGGGCGAAACGCCCGATGCCCATGGCCATCATCAGGGCGATGAAACTGGCGAGTAAGCGAATCAGAGGGGACATGGTCTGAGTTCCAGCAGAGGATCAATGACCGTCAGGCTAGGACTGATTGACTTTCTTTTAAAATGAATAATAGTGAGTAACTTGTTCTGATTTGGAGAAAGGTGTGGAATTCAGCCAATTGCGGATTTTCCAGGCAGTAGCGGAGGAGGGTTCCATCACCCGCGCTGCCGAACGCCTGCACCGGGTGCCATCGAACCTGTCGACCCGGCTTAAACAGCTGGAAGAGCAACTCGGTGTAGAACTGTTCGTGCGTGAACGTCAGCGTTTGCAGTTGTCGCCTGCGGGAAAAGTCCTGCTGGACTACACCGCCAAGTTGTTCAATCTGCGCGACGAAGCTCAAGCGGCGGTGCAGGGCGGGCAACCGGCCGGGGACTTCGTACTCGGCACCATGTACAGCACGGCGGCGATTCATCTGCCGGGGTTGTTGGCGCGTTATCACCGCACTTACCCGGCGGTGAACCTGCAAGTGCAGTCCGGGCCAAGCGGCGAATTGCTTGAAGGTTTGCTCACCGGGCGTCTCGATGCGGCGCTGGTGGACGGTCCGCTGGAGCTGGCCGGGCTCGACGGCGTGCCGTTGTGCGATGAACGGCTGGTGCTGATCAGCGAGGCTGATCACCCGCCGATCCTCAGCGCGCTGGATGTGGAAGGGCGCTCGGTGTTCACGTTTCGGCAGGGTTGTTCCTACCGGATGCGCCTGGAAGCCTGGTTCTCCCATTACCACGCGGCCATGGGCCGGGCGATGGAAATCGAGTCTTATCCGGGGATGCTCGCTTGCGTGATCGCCGGCTCAGGCGTGGCACTGATGTCGGAGTCGATGCTCGCCAGCCTGCCGGGCCGCGAAAGCGTGGCGGTGCATCCGTTGGCTGAGCCATTTGCCAGTGCCACCACGTGGCTGATGTGGCGTAAAGGCATGGTCGGGGCGAACTTGAACGCCTGGCTTGAGCAGCAACAATTGGTCTATCCGTCGGCGCCGAGTCAGGCTCGGGCGATGGCTTGAACTATCGGTCAGGTATTTTGATCAATTCAGTAACAGATCATTGCGACTTTGGGCGAGCATTGCGTAGGACTTCGGACTATTATCAGTGCGAAGTGGCTACAGAATTTTGGCCACTCGGCACTACCCTGAAGGGGGCACCATGAAAGAGAAAATCCAAAACTGGCTGCACGACCTGGGTGTTGCGCTCGGTTTGATCGAACCGCCTCTGCAACCTGTGCCTATTCGCACTGACGACGAACAACGCCGACGCCAGCAGCGCCGCCGGTAAACGCGTCAAGGCCTCAAAGATCGCAGCCTTCGGCAGCTCCTACAGGGAGCAGTGCGAATGCTGCGATTGTCCATATACCTGTAGGAGCTGCCGAAGGCTCGGGCCGCGTTCGGACGATCTTGGCGGTCTACAGGTCAATGCCGCCCGATCGCCATTAAAAACCGGCTCAAGTCATTCGCCGTCCTGACTCTCCAGCAGGCTTCAGGCGTGCAAGCGCTGCCACTCGTCAATCATCGTGTGCAAATGTTCCCCGGAAAAACTCCCGAAATGCCCGCCGTGCACCGTGCGGATCGGCAACTCGCGCAAACGCTGCAGGCTGCGGGCGTAGTCGTCGAGGTTGGAGTGGTAGGCGTCTTCGATCAGCGGCCCGTCGTAGATGATGTCGCCGCTGAACAGGGTCTCGGTCGCGGCTTCGTACAGGCTGATGCCGCCCGGTGAATGCCCGGGCGTATGCAGCACTTGCAGCGTGCGGTTACCCAGGTCCAGCACGTCGCCTTCTTCGATCAGGCCGGTGGCTGGTGCAGCTTTGACCCGGTATTCGGCGTAGCACAACGGGCAGTCGGGATGCGCCTCGAACATCTCGTCGCCGACAAACGCCGTGCTCAGTGTGTTTTCGCCGTCCGGTGACGCGAGGATCTGCGCTTCGGCCGGGTGCACCAGCCGTTCGGGGAATTCGTGATGCCCGGCGATGTGGTCGAAATGGCAATGACTGGCCACGGCTACAAGCGGCCGTTCGGTGATCCACGGCAGTTGCTCGCGCAGGCTGACCAGCCCGGAACCGCTGTCGAGCAGCAAGTCCTTGTCGCGACCCTGAATGTGCCAGAGGTTGCAGCGATAGAAGGGGCGGATGTAAGGCTCGTGAATCAGGCGAATGCCGTCACTGAGCTGTTTCACTTCGAACCACTGATCGCGAGAAACAATCTTCATCAAAGGTTTTTCTCCAGGCGAAAAAAAACGAGTGTGGCAACCGACGCCACACCCGTCGAAGAAAGCATCAAGTCGTTATGTTCAGCTTAGGCGGCGCTGGCCACCACTGCAGGGCGAGGGGACAGCAAGCTGACCACCACGAAACTCACCAGACCCACGCCGAGGCTGTAGTAGATCGGGGTGTTGGCATCCAGACCGTCTTTGAACATGAACACCAACGCTGTGGCGAAGCCCATGCCCATGCTGGCGATAGCGCCGGCGGTGTTTGCGCGTTTCCAGAAAATCGCACCGATCAGCGGGATCAGCATGCCGCCCACCAGCAGGTTGTACGCCAGGGTCAGGGCGCTGATCACGTCATTCACGACCAGAGCGATGCCGAGTACCACGATGCCGGTCAACAGGGTGAACAGGCGGTTGATGCCCAGCGTCGACTGTTTGCCCCCGCGCAGTTTCGGCAGCAGGTCTTCGGTCAGGGTGGTGGCGGCGGCGAGCAGGCCGGCGCTGGCGGTGGACATCATGGCCGCCAGGGCAGCCGCAATCACCAGGCCACGGATACCGTCCGGCAGGGACAGTTTGACGATGGCGGCGAAGGCGTTGTTGACGTTGTCCAGGTCCGGGATCAGCACATGAGCGGCCATGCCGATCAGGGCGCAGGCCAGTCCGTAAAGGATGCAGTAGAAGCCTGCGAATGTACCGGCGACCTGAGCCACTTTGGCGCTCTTGACGGTGAACACACGCTGCCAGATGTCTTGGCCGATCAGGATCCCGAAGAAGTAGATCATGAAGTAGGTGATGATGGTGTCCCAACCAATCGTGGTGAAGCTGAAGGCGGTTGCCGGCAGTTTCAACACCAACTCATCCCAACCACCGACGCGGTACAGGCAGATTGGCAACAGGATGAACATCAGGCCCACGGTCTTGATGACGAACTGGACGATGTCGGTCAGGGTCAGGGACCACATGCCGCCGATCGCTGAATAAATCACCACCACGCCACCACCGACCAATACCGACAGCCAGAACGGCAGGTCGAACAGCACTTGCAGCACGGTGCCAATGGCCAGGATCGAGACCACGCCGATCATCAGCGCATACGCCAGCATGATCACCGCGCTCGCAGAGCGGGCCATTGGGTTGTAGCGTTTTTCCAGCACCTGGGTAACGGTGTAGATTTTCAGTTTCAGCAGCGGTTTGGCGAGGAACAGGTTCAGCGCCACGATCCCGCAACCGAGGGCCGCACAGAGCCAGAAACCGGAGATGCCATGGACGTAGCCCAGGCGCACGGTGCCGACGGTAGAGGCGCCGCCCAGAACGGTAGCGGCCATGGTGCCCATGTACAGGGTAGGACCGAGGTTACGACCGGCGACTAAAAAGTCTTCGTTGGTCTTGGCCTTGCGCATGCCGTAGTAGCCGAGTATCAGCATCGCGGCGGCGTAGATGAGTACGACGAATAAATCCAATGCCATGATGGCGTGTCTCCGATTGTCTTTTTTATGGTGAGGCTGAAATCAATCCCTGTGGGAACATCAATCCCTGTGGGAGCGTGGCTTGCCCGCGATGGGGGCGCCGCGGTCTGTCAGGCAGACCGCGTCATCGTTCATCGCGGGCAAGCCACGCTCCCACAGGTAATGCGTTGACCACAGGTAGTGCGTTTAATCAGGCGACTTGTCGCATCGCCGGTTTAGCGAGCGAATCCGTGCCCTTGCTGCGTGAATCGTTCGGACCGAACACCGCGGCCGATTCCGGGAACAGGCTCAGCAGCGCCAGGTACACCAGCGACGCCAGGCCGAGGGTGACCGGCAAGCTGATGTCGATGCCGCCGGCCAGTTCACCGAGCGGACCCACGAACTGCCCCGGCAGGTTCACAAAGCACAAGCCCACCGCAGCACTCGGGATCCAGGCACCCAGCCCACGCCAGTTCCAGCCGTGCGTGAACCAGTAACGACCACCTTTCTCGCCGCGGGTGAACACTTGCAGGTCATCCGGGCAGTAGAAGCCGCGGCGCACCAGCAGACCGATGATCATGATCACCATCCACGGGGTGGTGCAGGTGATGATCAATACGGCGAAGGTCGACACGCTCTGCACCAGGTTCGCTGCGAATCGCCCGATGAAGATGAAGGCAATCGACATCACACCGATCAGCAATGTGGCCTTGACCCGCGACAGCACACGAGGGAACACGCTGGACATGTCCAGCCCGGTGCCATAGAGCGAGGTGGTGCCGGTGGACATGCCGCCGATCACCGCAATCAGGCACACCGGCAGGAAGAACCAGCTCGGCGAGACCGCCAGCAACCCGCCGACGTAGTTGTTGGCGGCGATGTAGTCCGGCGCCTTGATCGCTACGATGGTGGCGGTGGCGAGGCCGAACAGGAACGGGATGAAGGTGGCGATCTGCGAGATCACCACGGCGGCCATGATACGGCGCTTGGAGGTGTCACGCGGGATGTAACGCGACCAGTCACCGAGGAACGCGCCGAAGGAAATCGGGTTGCTCATCGCCACCAGCGCAGCGCCGATGAAGGCCGCCCAGAAACCCGGTTGGCCCATGCTGACGGTGCCGGCGTAGTTCACATCGAACGGACCGATGAAGGCGAAGATGCCCAGCAGGAACAGCAGGCTAGCGCTCCATACCGCGATCTTGTTGACCCACAGCAGGAAGCGGAAACCGTAGATGCACACGGTCAGTACCAGGATCGCGAACAGACCGTAGGCCAGGCCCAGGGTCAGGTCGGTTTCCGGAAGACCGATCAGACGTTTGGCGCCACCGATCAGCGCATCACCCGAACTCCACACCGAGAGCGAGAAGAAGGCGATGGCGGTCAACAGCGACAGAAACGAACCGACGATCCGCCCGTGCACGCCGAAGTGCGCACCGGAAGACACGGCGTTGTTAGTGCCATTAATCGGGCCGAACAGGCCCATTGGCGCAAGGATCAGCGAGCCCAGCAATACACCCAGCACAATCGCCCAGACGCCCGCCTGAAAAGACAGGCCGAACAGTACCGGGAAACTGCCGAGTACGGCGGTAGCAAAAGTGTTGGAACCACCAAAGATCATCCGGAACAAATCCGTCGGGCCTGCGGTGCGTTCACTGTCCGGGATCTGTTCGACCCCGTAGGTTTCAATGTGCGTAAGGCTTTGGTCTTTGTTGTTGTTATTCATGATCAGCTCCGATCATAAAGGCGCGCTCATCGTGTGTGAGCGTCACCTGTTTGGCTAAGGGGTTGGCAGCCCTTCCGGCATCGCGGACAAATGTTCGTGGCAGGCCAGCCATAGGCCTTGTTGTTGTCGGCGAAACACAATCGTCTCGCGCTCCTGGCTGAAGTGTTGCTCCCCTTGCATGCGCAGCTCGGTGGCCACGTCATGGATGAAAATCGCCACGTCACCCTGGAGGCTGACGAAGGCGTTGCTCGAGGTGCACGAAAGCACCTCGAAGCCATCCTCCGAGCGCCAGGTGTCCCACAACGCCTGATAGGCATCGCGCGACAGCAGGGGCTGCTCGAGGGTGTAGAACACGAAGCTGGCGTCGGTGCTGAACGCACCGAAGTAGGCTTCGCGATCGTTACGGGCAAAGGCGGCTACCAGATCGGCAGCGGCCTGGAGTACCTGATCACGTTCGTTCACGACCAATCCTCAGCGGTGGACTACGCCAGGCAGTACGCAGAGCATTTCGTACAGCAGGTTGGCGGCCAGCAGCGAGGTGTTGCCGGTGGTGTCGTAAGCGGGCGAGACTTCTACCAGATCGCAGCCGACCAGGTCGAGGCCTTGGCAACCGCGAACGATTTCAATCGCCTGAATGGTCGTCAGACCACCGATTTCCGGGGTACCGGTACCTGGCGCCCACGCTGGATCGATGCCGTCGATGTCGAAACTCAGGTACACCGGACCGCCGCCGACTTTCTCGCGAACTTCGGCCATCAGCGGGGCCAGGGATTTGTGCCAGCACTCTTCGGCCTGAACCACGCGGAAGCCCTGGTTGCGGCTCCAGTTGAAGTCGTCAGCGGTGTAGCCCTGAGCGCGCAGACCGATTTGCACCACGCGGTCCGGATCCAGAAGGCCTTCTTCAACAGCGCGACGGAAGGTGGTGCCGTGGGCGATTTTCTCGCCGAACATGTGGTCGTTCACATCCGCGTGAGCGTCGATGTGCACCAGGCCGACCTTGCCGTGCTTCTTATGAATCGCACGCAGGATTGGCAGAGTGATGGTGTGGTCGCCGCCGAGGGTCAGGGGGATCACATTGTGTTCGAGGATCTTGTGGTAGGACTCTTCGATGATCCGTACCGCGTCCAGCAGGTTGAACGTGTTGATCGCCACGTCACCGATGTCGGCAACCGACAGCGAGTCGAACGGTGCAGCGCCGGTGGCCATGTTGTACGGGCGGATCATCACCGATTCAGCGCGGATTTCGCGAGGTCCGAAACGGGTGCCGGGGCGCAGGGACGTGCCGATGTCCAGTGGGACGCCAACGAAGGCAGCATCCAGACCGGCAGCGGTTGGCACATGGGGAAGTCGCATCATGGTGGCGATGCCGCCGAAACGCGGCATTTCATTGCCGCCCAGTGGTTGGTGAAGAATCTTGTCCACGGGTAAGGCCTCATCGTCGTTGTTTTATTTATGTCGGTTGCGCAGGTCGGGGAGACGCAGGCACCGCTGTGGGGCGATTCTGCAAAATGTAGTGGCCGGGAAGAATCGCTACGGGCAAATACTTAGTTCAGATTTTTCTAAACTAATGGTCGCGGCAGCGATAGACTCGCAGTGCTCCTGTAGCAGCTGCCGAGCACCGCGAGGCTGCGTTCGGCTGCGAAGCAGTCGTAAAACCTGAGCGCGAGGGTTTTCTGAAACACCGCATCGCCTGATTTCACGACTGCTTCGCAGCCGAACGCAGCCTCGCGGTGCTCGTCAGCTGCTACGGGTTCTATGTCTGACTGTGTTTTTGCTGGAGAGCCCCATGGCCAACGCGTTACCCGACCTGAAACTGTTGCGCATCTTCGTCAGCGTGGTTCGCCATCAGGGGTTTGCCAACGCCCAGCAAGAGCTCAACCTCTCGACCTCGGCCATCAGCACTTACATGAGCCAGCTCGAAGCCGCCCTCGGCCTGGTCCTCTGCCATCGCGGCCGCGGTGGTTTCAGCCTGACCAGCAAGGGCGAGCTGTTTCACCAGGAAACCCTGCGTCTGCTCGGCGAACTCGAAGGCTTCGAACAATACGCCGCGGCGCTCAAGGGCGAACTGCGCGGCACCTTGAACCTCGGCGTCATCGACTCGACTGTCAGCGACAAGGCCTTACCCTTCGCCGAAGCCATTGGCGCTTACAGCCAGGAACACCCGGCCGTGCATTTGCACCTCTCGGTGATGAGCCCCTACGAACTGCAACTCGGCGTGCAGGACAACCGTCTCGACCTGGCCATCGGCGCGTTCTCCACGCGCATGAGCGGTCTGGTCTACATGCCGCTGTACCGCGAGCAACACTGGTTGTATTGCAGCAGCCGTCATCCGCTGTTCACCGAGCGGCGCATTCCCGAGCAAGTCATCACTCAGCAACGCATGGTTGGCCGCGGCTACTGGAGCCAGGCGGAACTGGCACGTCACGGTTTCAAACACAGCGCGGCGACGGTGGAAAGTATGGAGGCGCAGCTGATTCTGGTGCTGTCCGGTGCCTACATCGGCTACCTGCCGGAGCACTATGCTCAGGCTTGGGCGGATAAGGGCGATTTGCGAGTGCTGCTGCCGGCGACCTTCGGTTATCAGGCGCCGTTTTCGATGATCGTGCGTCGTGGCCGCAGCCGCGAGCCGTTGATCCAGACCTTCCGCGACCTGCTCAAAGCGCAACTGAATCAGGCTTGAAAATAATGTCCAGAATCCAATGTCCTCGCTGCCTGCGCCCGCAAACCCATTGCCTGTGCCCGCTGATTCCGAGCCTCGACAGCCGCACCCGAGTGCTGTTGTTGCAGCATCCGAGCGAAGTGAACCATGCGCTGAACACCGCACGGTTGGCGGCGTTGGGGTTGAAGAATGCCGAGTTGATAGTGGGCGAGGAGTTCGAGGATTTGCCGGCATTGTTGAATCAGCCGGGTTATCAGGCGCGGCTGCTGTTTCCTGCCGATGATGCGCAGCCGTTGCAGGCTTACACGCTAAATGATCAACCGATGTTGTTGGTGGTTCCGGACGGCACCTGGCGCAAGGCGCGCAAGATGCTGCACCTCAACCCGCTGCTGGCGGCGCTGCCGAGGGTGACGTTGGCGCAGGGCGGGGTGTCGAGGTATCGATTGCGCAAAGCACCGGGGCCGGGCGCGTTGTCGACGGTGGAGGCAATTGTCCAGGCGTTGCAGACCCTCGAAGCACCGACCACTTTCGAGCCGTTGCTACGGCCGTTCGAAGCGTTGATCGAGGGGCAGATTGAGGCGATGGGGGAGGCGGTTTTTCAGCGTAATCATGGGCCGAAATAGTCGTTGTGATTGAGGGCCTCTTCGCGAGCAAGCCCGCTCCCACATTCGACCGAGTTCCTTCAGGAGAAATGCGATCAAATGTGGGAGCGGGCTTGCTCGCGAAGACGGTAGAACAATCACAGAAAATCCCGGCCAGAGACTAACGTTCGCGCATCGCCTCGGTCCGGGCTTTGAGCACCGGTTTGAGCAAGTAATCCAGCACGCTTTTCTCCCCGGTAATGATGTCCACCGTCGCCACCATCCCCGGAATAATCAGCAACGGTTTCACATCCCCGCCCAAGTGATTCTTATCCGTCCTCACCTGAATCAGATAGAAGCTGTTGCCCTTGTCATCCGTAATCGTGTCCGCGCCAATCAACTCCAGCTTCGCACTCAACCCGCCATAAATCGTGTAGTCGTAAGCACTGAACTTGACCATGGCTTTCTGCCCCGGGTGCAGAAACGCCACGTCCTGCGGCCGGACCTTGGCCTCGATCAGCAAGTTGTCTTCAATGGGCACGATTTCCACCATGTCGCTGCCCGGCTGGACCACGCCGCCGATGGTGTTGACCTTCAGCACTTTGATTATCCCGTGCACCGGCGACACCACCGTGGTGCGGGTCACTCGGTCGTCGATAGCAATGCTCGAAGCCGTGATTTTCGACAGGTCGGTGCGTTTTTCATTTAGCTCTTTCGCCGCGTCGGAGCGGAAGGATTGTTCAGACTCGTCAATCTTGCTTCTGATCTCATTGATCGCCGATTCCGCCCGGGGAATCGCCAGCGTAGTAGCGTTCAATGAGCCGCGAATCTCCACCGCGCTGCGTTTGAGGCGCAAAATTTCCACCGGCGAAACCGCCCCGGTGCCCACCAGCGGCGCGGACATGTTCATTTCTTGTTGCAGCAGCGCCAGGCTTGAACTGAATTGGCCCTGTTTGGAGCGGAACTCCGCCAGCTCCTGGGTTTTCTGCCGAAGTTGCTCACTCAGGGTGCGCTGTTCGCTGGCCAGTCGACGTTGCCGTTGCTCGTACAGCGAGCGCTCGTCTTCGGCCACTTGCGGCGCCTTGGCGATCACTTCGGGGGACAGCTTGAATGGCCGGCCTTCCGCTTCGGCCGACAGCCGTTCGACCTGCGCGATCAGCGCATAACGATCCGCCTCGCTTTCGCCCTTGTTCGACAGGAATCGAGTGTCATCGAGGCGCAGCAAGGTGTCGCCCTTGTTCACCATTTGCCCTTCGCGCACGAAGATCTCAGTGACGATGCCGCCCTCCAGGTTCTGGATCACTTGAACCTTGCTCGACGGAATCGCCTTGCCTTCGCCCATGGTCACTTCCTGCAGCACCGCAAACTTGGCCCAGACCACCGCGGTGATAATCAGCGCAGCCGCCAGCCACACGGTAATCCGCGACCAGCGTGGTGAATCCTGCAACGAGGCGCCGGCGGTTTCGGGCATGAATTCGCTTTCGGCGCTTTTGCTGAAACTGCCGAAGTAGCCGCGTGGCTTCGAATTAGAGCGCGACGCGTCGGATGATGAACGGGCCATGGCTAGCTCCTAGACAGCCGCAGAGCCGACACGGCCCTTGCGCAGTGCATCGATGACCACTTCCTTCGGACCGTCGGCGACGATCCGCCCGTTGTCCAGCACCACTAGCCGATCCACCAGGCTGAGCATCGAGGTGCGGTGGGTCACCAGCAGCAGGGTTTTGCCCTGGACCCAGCGGTGGAGTTTTTGCCGCAGAACGTCTTCGCTGCTGTTGTCCATGGCGCTGGTGGGTTCGTCGAGCAACATGATCGGCGGATCCAGCAACAACGCGCGGGCCAGCAACACCGCCTGACGTTGCCCGCCGGACAGCAGTTGTCCGCGCTCACCCACTGGCCGGTCGAAGCCTTGCGGATGCTGACGCGCCAGCTCGGTGACGCCGGTCAGTTCGGCGACTTCGAGCATCCGTGAATCGCTGATGTAGCGTGCGCCGAGGGTCAGGTTGTCGCGCAGGCTGCCGGCTAACAGCGGCAGGTCATGGGCGACGTAACCGATTTGCTGGCGCAGGTCGGCGACGTCCAGTTGCCGCAGGTCCAGGCCATCGAGCAGCAACTGGCCTTCTTCCGGTGCGTAGAAACCCATCACCAGCCGCGCCAACGTACTTTTGCCCGAGCCGCTGCGACCGATGATGCCGATCCGCTCGCCGGGTTTCACGCTGAAGCTGATGTTGGCCAGGGCCGGAGCGTTCTGGCCGTTGTAGTGGAACGTCACACTGCTGACGTCTATCGCGCCTTGCAGTTGCGTGCGTTCCAGCGGCCGTTGTTTGGCGTCGCGTTCCTGCGGCAAGGACATCAGCGCATCGGTACTTTTCATGGTCAGTTGCGCTTGCTGATAGCGCGTGATCAAACCGGCAATCTGCCCCAGCGGCGCGAGCACCCGGCTGCCGAGCATGTAGGTCGCCACCAGCGCGCCGACGCTGAGGTTGCCGGCGATGATGCTGTAGACCCCGGCGACGATGGTCGCCATGCCGGAGAATTGCTGGATGAACAGCGTGCCGTTGGTGGCCAGCGCCGAGAGGTTGCGCGCATGGCTGTCGAGGCGGGTGAGGGCGCCGTGGGTGCTTTCCCATTTGTGCTGGCGTTCGCTTTCGGCGCTGCAGGCCTTGAGGGTTTCCAGGCCGCCGAGGGTTTCGATCAGCAGCGCCTGGCGTTCGGCGCCCAGGGTCAGGCTTTTCTGTACGGTGTCGCGCAGGCGCACCTGGATCACCATCGCGAAGATGATCGTGATCGGAAACGCCAGCAACGGAATCACCACCAGCCAGCCGCCGAGCAGGCCGATCACCACCAGCATCAGCACGGCAAAGGGCAGGTCGATCAGGCTTGTCAGCGTCACCGCGGTGAGGAATTCCCGCAGGCCCTGGAAGTCATGGATGCTTTGGGCAAAACCACCAATGGTTGCCGGCCGCGCTTTCATCGCCATGCCGGTAATGCGTTCGAACAACGTGGCCGAAAGGATCACGTCGGTTTTCTTCCCGGCGGTGTCCAGCAGGTGCGCGCGGACCACCCGCAGCACCAGTTCGAAACCGGTGCCGATCAGCAAGCCGATGGACAGCACCCACAACGTCGACGTGGCCTGGTTCGGCACCACCCGGTCGTAGGTCTGCATCACGAACAACGGCACCATCATCCCCAGCAGGTTGATCAGAAAACTTGCCAGAATCGCATCACTGTACAGCCACTTCGACAGCTTCAAAGTGTCGCGAAACCACGCTTCAACCCGCGGCACCAGCGGCGAGCGCAAGTCTTCGAGTTCATGCCGTGGCCGCGCGAACAAGGCCTGGCCGCTGTAATTCTCGGCCAGTTCGTCCGTGCTGACCCATTGTTCACCGCCGTCGGCTTCGCTCGGCAAAATCAGCAACTGCCCGTCATCGCCGAAGCGTCGCAGAACGGCCGTACGGCCGTTGTTGAGGATCAGCATCACAGGCAGGTTGAGGGCGGAAATATCCGCCAGTTCACGGCGCAGCAATCGCGCCTGCAAACTGGCCCGGGCCGCTGCGCGAGGCAGCAAGTCCAGGCTCAGACGTTGCTTGTTCAGGGGCAGCCCGGCACTCAGGCTGGCGCGACTGACCGTCGCGCCGTGGAGTTTGCAGAGGATCAACAGACCGTCCAGAAGCGGGTCATCGAAGCTCAGGCGCGGATCGACACCGATGTTGCCGGGTTCCATGCTGGTCACATTGATCTCTCCACAGGCCTACTTCAGTTCAGGCAAACGGGCTTCGTTTTTTACTTCCGTGGAGGCGATCGCATCGGCGGGCAACACCACCCGTTGTTTGCTCAGCAACTGACCCATGTTCGCCAGCACGCGGTACATCGAGAACTCCTCGGTGTAGCGCACTTCGGTGTAGCGGCGGTTGGCGTTGTAGAGCTCGTTTTCACTGTCCAGCAGGTCGAGCAGGGTGCGTTGGCCGAGGCCGAACTGGTCCTGATACGCCACGCGCACACGTCGGCTGGTATCCGCGTATTCGCGGGCGGTCGGGGTTTGTTTCTTGGCATTGACCATGGCGTTCCAGGCCAGGTGAATGTTCTCGTTGAGTTGGCGCAGGGCATTGTTGCGGATGTCCATCGCCTGGTTGATCTGGTGCGCATCGGAGGCCAGGCGAGCCTTGTCGCTGCCACCGCGGAACAGGTTGTAGTTCATCACCACGCCGACTCGCCACTCGTTGTCGTGGCCTTCATCGCCCTGCACGTTGTTGTTCGCACCCACGGCAGCTTCGGCGTCGAAGCGAGGGTAGAACGGCGACTTGGCAACTTCGTACTGGCTCTCGGCCGATTGCACATCGGCCTGGGCGGATTTCAGGTACGGGTTGTTTTCCACCATGCTTTGCTGGGCTTCCTGCAGGGTGGCGGGCAGTTCGCCGCGGGTCGAGGGCGGGGCTTCGAGTTCATCGGGCAGGCGCCCCACGACGGCGTAGAAGTTCGACTCGGCATCCGCCAGATCGACTTCAGCGGTATCGAGGTTGTTTTGCGCCAGTGCCCGGCGAGCGACGGACTGGTCGGAGTCGGCGGTGCTGCCGATACCTCGTTGGGTGCGCAGACCGATCTGATCGTTGACCCGCATGTGAGCTTGCAGGTTGTTCGTGGCCAGGGTCACCAGTTCGCGGCGCTTGAGCACTTCGAGGTAGACCTCGATGGTGCGCAGGGCCAGATCCTGAGCGGTACCTTGAGCGTAATAGGCCCGGGAATTGACCACGCCTTTGGTGCGCTGGACTTCGTTGGCGGTATTGAAACCATCGAAGAGCATCTGCCGCAGACGCAATTCCGATTGGGTGTAGGTCAGGATTTCGGTGTGGTGATTGCCTAATGCCCGGGTGTTGGTGTTATCGCTGTACCCGCGCCCGTAGGCGGCATTCAGATCAACCGATGGATAAAAGCCTCCCTTGGCGACTTTCACTTGCTCATCGGCCGAGAGGCGGCTGTCTACACGCGACGCCAGCTCCGGGTGGGTCGCGATGGTGCTCTGGATTGCCTCCGTCAATGACATGGCTTGAGCCTGAGAAGTGCAGGCCATGGCCAGCAGAATTGCGCTGCAGAGGGGGGTTAATACGCGCATGGGTGCCTCTCCCTGATTCCTAATGGTGCTTATTAGTCGCCAAATATTTGACGGCATTTATAGTGAAAACCGTTTCATGCTTGTAACAACAGAGCTAAGAACATTCTGGGGGAAACCATAGAAGAATTTTTCATAAGGATTATGCCAAAAAAAACTTATGCGCTCCGCAAAATCCAGCACATTGTTCACTCCGAAAGCCCTTGATTTATGAGCGTTAGGGCGCTTAACAGGGCTTGAGGAAAGTTCAAAACCACATATCGACATAGGGCGGGGAAGTGCTGGAGGGGAGGGAAGCGGACGGTTTTGAGGTGACGGTTTTTTGTCACTTCGGTGGATCAAAACCGTTACGCATCGCTCAAAGGGCGACTTGTTGCGCAAGTGGATCCCGATGCCATTGATTGCAGAGGGTTTTTATCCCGCAGCAGACACGTCGCCCGCGAGCGGCACGCTTGGCGAGAACGGCGCCAGGGCAGCGGCTTACTTCAGGTAACCGCTGCCAGCAGGCGATTCCGCCAGGCAACCCGTTGGAGCCAGGAGCACGTTCTTCGCAAAAACAGGATGCCGACAGCGGTTGGCAGCGGAGGAAGTGCACATGGCTACGCTCATCGGTATTGTCAGTAAGGTCATTGGTCAGGTGTTCGCGGTTGCGAGCGATGGCACCCGACGCGCGCTGGTCGAGGGGGACCGGTTATTCGCCGGCGATCAACTGGCCACCGGGGCCGAAGGCGCGGTGGCAGTGCATCTGCAGAATGGCCAGGAACTGACCCTCGGGCGTGGCAGCAGTATGGAGATGACGCCTCAGTTACTCGCGCATCAGGCGCCCCATGTGGACACCGCTGAAGCGGTGACGCCGACTCAGGCGCAACTGACCGATGTCGAGCAACTGCAAAAAGCGATCGTTGCCGGCGACGACCCGACCCAGACTGCTGACGCTACGGCGGCCGGACCGGATTCGACCGGCGCGCCCGGTGTACTGGGTGGCGGCCACTCGTTTGTCATGCTTGAAGAGGTGGGCGGGCGGGTCGATCCGACCATTGGTTTTCCTACCGCAGGCTTCAACGGCATTCCCGAATTTCCCCTGGGGCGGCTGGCCGGAAACCCGGACAACGGCGATAACGGTGCAGGCGGTGCAGGCGGTGCGGGCGGTGCGGGCGGTGCAGGTGGTGCAGGCGGTTCGGGTGGTTCAGGAGGGGCAGGCGTTGTTCCTGTGGCACCGGTTGTTCCTGTAACACCGATTGTTCCTGAGGTGCCGAACAATCCGGTCACCCTCACCGGCCTGTCGGTAGCAGGGGGCGAACTGACCGTGAATGAGGCCAACCTGGCCGACGGTTCGGCCCCCAACCCTGGGGCACTGACCAAGACCGGCATGTTCAGCGTGTCTGCTCCTGACGGGCTGACCAGCCTGAGCATCGGTGGGATCAACGTGATCAGCGGTGGCGTTGCCGCAGGCTTCCCGCAGTCGATCACCACCCCATTGGGCAACACCTTGACCATCACCGGCTACAACTCGGCCACGGGAGTTGTGAGTTACAGCTACACCCTCAACGACAATGAAACCCATCCGACCGGTGACGGCGCCAACAGCATCACCGAGAATATCGACGTCGTCGCCACCGATACGGACGGCAGTTCGGCGACCGGGCAAATCAACGTCAACATCGTCGATGACCTGCCGACTGCTCATGCCGACGAGACTTCGGTCGCCGAGGGCGGCACCGTCAGTGGCAACGTGCTATGGAACGACGTCGGCGGTGCCGACGGCCTCGCCGCAGGAGGAGCGGTGATCGGCGTGCGTGCCGGTTCAGACACCTCGACCCCGGCCGTTGGCGGCCTTAACAGCCAGATCAATGGCACCTACGGTTACCTGACGCTGGACGCCAACGGCAACGCCGTCTACCACAGCAACCCGAACGCCGTGAGCGCGCCGTTGGCGGCCTTAACAGCCAGATCAATGGCACCTACGGTTACCTGACGCTGGACGCCAACGGCAACGCCGTCTACCACAGCAACCCGAACGCCGTGAGCGGCCCWGGCGCGACCGACACGTTCACCTACACCGTGCGCGATGCCGACGGYGACCAAAGCACCACCACCATCACCATCGACGTGATCAACAGCGGCATCACAGCGGTCAGCGACARCGACGTGACCGTSTACGAAAAAGCCCTCGACCTGAACCAGGACGGTCAGGATCTGGCACCCGGCACCGTTACCGGGAGCCTGCCGGGCAACACCGGCGAAACCGCCAATGGAACCTTGGTCGGTTCGGTCAGCGGCGCGGTCGGTGCAATCACCTACACCCTGGTCGGCAGCGCCACCGGCACTTACGGGCAAATCCTSCTCAATCCCGATGGCWCCTACACCTACACSCTGACCTCGSCGSCMAGCACCACGCCGCATGCGAACGACGGCGCCAACACCCTSAGCGAAAGCTTCACYTACCAAGCCACCGACTCTCTGGGCAACAGCACCACCAGCACCATCGTGGTCAAAATCGTCGATGAYCWGCCGACYGCTCATGCCGACGAGACTTCGGTCGCCGAAGGCGGCACCGTCAGTGGCAACGTGCTATGGAACGACGTCGGCGGTGCCGATGGCCTCGCCGCAGGAGGCGCGGTGATCGGCGTGCGTGCCGTCTCTGGGCAACAGCACCACCAGCACCATCGTGGTCAAAATCGTCGATGATCTGCCGACCGCTCATGCCGACGAGACTTCGGTCGCCGAAGGCGGCACCGTCAGCGGCAACGTGCTGTGGAACGACGTCGGCGGTGCCGATGGCCTCGCCGCAGGAGGCGCGGTGATCGGCGTGCGTGCCGGTTCAGACACCTCGACCTCGGCCGTTGGCGGCCTSAACASYCAGATCAATGGCACCTACGGTTACCTGACGCTGGACGCCAACGGCAACGCCGTCTACCACAGCAACCCGAACGCCGTGAGCGGCCCTGGCGCGACCGACACGTTCACCTACACCGTGCGCGATGCCGACGGCGACCAAAGCACCACCACCATCACCATCGACGTGATCAACAGCKGCATCAGCGCGGTCAGCGACAGCGACGTGACCGTGTACGAAAAAGCCCTCGACCTGAACCAGGACGGCCAGGATCTGGCGCCCGGCRCCGTYACCGGCAGTCAGCCGGTGAATACCGGCGAAACCGCCAGTGGCACGCTGGTCGGTTCGGTCAGCGGCGCGGTCGGTGCRATCACCTACACCCTGGTCGGCAGCGCCACCGGCACYTACGGGCAAATCCTGCTCAATCCCGATGTTACTCAGGCTGCATCGACTTGCTCGATTCGCC
>NZ_LMCV01000020.1:76497-76831 GCF_001424925.1 Pseudomonas sp. Root329
CTCATGCCGACGAGACGTCGGTCGCCGAAGGCGGCACCGTCAGTGGCAACGTGCTGTGGAACGACGTCGGCGGCGCCGATGGCCTCGCCGCAGGRGGSGCGGTGGTCGGCGTGCGGGCCGGTTCAGACACCTCGACCTCRGCCGTTGGCGGCCTCAACAGCCAGATCAATGGCACCTACGGTTACCTGACGCTGGAYGCCAACGGCAACGCSGTCTAYCACAGCAACCCGAACGCCGTGAGCGATCCCGGTGCGACCGACGTGTTCACCTACACCGTGCGCGATGCCGACGGTGACCAAAGCACCACCACCATCACCATCGACGTGATCAACAG
>NZ_LMCV01000021.1:0-70930 GCF_001424925.1 Pseudomonas sp. Root329
GGATTGATCAATCGAAGTATGCTTTTTCATGGACTCGCCCTCGCTGTCGTTGGCTGTTTAGACTGCCACCGTGGCGCATTGACGCCTCGGCGTGGGCGAGTCCATCCAATTACAAGGATCGAGGTAAGCGGATAACGGCGGTCAATCCACCACCGGACGTTTCTTCCAGGCTCAACTGCCCACCCAGGCGTTCGGCCGCTTCGCGGGCGATGGTCATACCCAGCCCGACCCCGCCGGAGTTGCGGTTGCGCGATCCTTCCAGACGAAAGAACGGCTCGAACACGGCTTCACGTTTATCCGCCGCAATACCCGGCCCATGGTCGATGACCCGGATCACCAGGGTTTCGCGTGTGTCTTCAAGCGTAATCATTGCCTGCCCGGCATAACGCAGGGCATTGTCCAGCAGGTTGTTGATGCACGAACGCAAGGCCATCGGTTGCACTTGCAGCGGCGCGCAGTGGCCGCTGGTGAGCACATCGGCGCCCTGGTCCTGGGCGTTTTCACTCAGGGATTCGACCAGCGCCTGCACGTCCATCCACTGCAGGGCCTCACTGGTGCGCTGCTCGTGCAGGTAAGTGAGCGTGGCGTCGAGCATGCCGATCATGTCGTCCAGATCCTGACGCATCTGGCCTTGCAGTTTGTTGTCGTCGATCTGCTCCAGTCGCAGCTTGAGCCGCGACAGCGGCGTGCGCAGGTCGTGGGAGACGGCGCCAAGCATCCGCGAGCGTTGCTGCACTTGTTCACGAATGCGTTGCTGCATCTTGTTGAAGGTGTGTGCCGCTTGCCGGGCTTCCCGTGGGCCGGACTCATCCAGAGGCGGGCTGTCGAGGTTTTCGCTCAGTCGCTCGGCCGCATCGCTCAGGCGCTGGATCGGCCGGCTCAGCAGTTTGGCGCCGTACCAGGCGGCGATGATCAGCGAGACCAGTTGAAAGGTCAGCGGTACCAACGGGCCACCGAACCACGGCCGCGGTGGCCGATTTCCGAAGCGCGGGTCCATCGGCGGGCGCTGTCCGTCGAAGTTTTCGGAAAACCCCGGCGGCGGCGGGGGCGGCGGCGGGCCGTAATAATGAAACCAGAAAAACGCCAACACGTGCGCCAGGATGATCGCCACCAGCAGCATGCCAAACAGGCGGCCGAAGAGCGTATCGAAGCGCACACGCATCAGCCGATGTCTCTGGCGTCGAACAGGTAACCCTCACCGCGAACGGTCTTGATCAGCTGCGGGGCTTTGGGGTCATCACCAAGTTTCTGGCGCAGGCGCGAGACCAGCAAGTCGATGCTGCGATCAAAGGCTTCGATCGAGCGACCGCGAGCGGCGTCCAGCAATTGTTCGCGGCTGAGTACCCGGCGCGGACGTTCGATGAACACCCAGAGCAAACGGAACTCGGCGTTGGACAACGGCACCACCAGGCCATCGGCGGCGATCAACTGGCGCAGCACGCTGTTCAGGCGCCAGTTGTCGAAACGGATGTTGGCCCGCTGTTCAGTGCGATCGTCGCGTACCCGGCGCAGGATCGTCTGGATGCGCGCCACCAGTTCGCGAGGCTCGAACGGCTTGGCCATGTAGTCGTCGGCGCCCAGTTCCAGGCCGATGATCCGGTCGGTGGGTTCGCAGCGGGCGGTGAGCATCAGAATCGGGATGTCCGATTCGGCGCGTAGCCAGCGGCACAGCGACAAACCGTCTTCGCCGGGCAGCATCAGGTCGAGCACCACCACGTCGAAATGCTCCGCTTGCAGCGCCAGGCGCATCGCGGCGCCATCGGTGACGCCGCTGGCGTGAATGTTGAACCGGGCCAGATAGTCGATCATCAATTCGCGGATCGGGACGTCATCGTCGACGATCAGGGCGCGAATGCTCCAGCGTTTGTCATCACCGGGCGCTTTTTGATCGTCGTTCACAGGTGCGAGGAGGTTGTGCATGCGTGCGTTCATCTGCCAGATAGGCTGCCAACCACAAAGATGGGCTGCGAGGTTGTGGTTTCAGCATAGGCGTCCGGCCCGGAGGCGGGAAGTGCTGTAGGACGTGTTGCGGCTGCCGAAGGTAACGTTGAAGGGTGTTGCAGGCGTGTCATGTGTGTATCTGACTCGACACAATGGGCACAAGGGCTAGTCTTGCTTGAGCCGCCTCGACGAATTACCGATCATCGGGTCCCGCAGAGGCGCTGGTTCCGCTACAATGCGCGCCGATTTCGACCTGCCTGAGAGCCCACTCATGTCCGCCTGCCAGACTCCTATCATCGTCGCCCTGGATTTCCCCACCCGTGACGCCGCACTGAAGCTGGCCGATCAGTTGGACCCGAAGCTGTGCCGGGTCAAAGTCGGTAAAGAACTGTTCACCAGCTGCGCTTCGGAAATCGTTGGCACCCTGCGTGACAAGGGTTTCGAAGTGTTCCTGGACCTCAAGTTCCATGACATCCCGAACACCACCGCCATGGCCGTCAAGGCGGCTGCGGAAATGGGCGTGTGGATGGTCAATGTGCACTGCTCCGGTGGTTTGCGCATGATGGCCGCGTGCCGCGAAGTGCTTGACCAGCGCACCGGTCCGAAACCGCTGCTGATCGGCGTGACCGTGCTGACCAGCATGGAACGTGAAGACCTGGCGGGTATTGGTCTGGATATCGAGCCGCAGGAGCAAGTGTTGCGCCTGGCCGCGTTGGCGGAAAAAGCCGGGATGGACGGTCTGGTGTGCTCGGCCCTGGAAGCCCAGGCCCTGAAATCGGCGCACCCGTCGCTGCAACTGGTGACTCCGGGGATTCGTCCGGCGGGCAGCGCCCAGGACGATCAGCGCCGCATTCTGACGCCGCGTCAGGCGCTGGATGCCGGTTCTGATTATCTGGTGATCGGCCGTCCGATCAGCCAGGCCGCGGATCCGGCCAAGGCGTTGGCAGACGTAGTCGCCGAACTCGCTTAACCAAACGCTGAAGATCCCATGTGGGAGCGGGCTTGCTCGCGAAGAGGGAGTGTCAGTCGACATCAATGTTGACTGACACTCCCTCTTCGCGAGCAAGCCCGCTCCCACATTAGTTTGTGGTGCATTGAAATATCGGGTTAAACCTTCAACACCAACTTCCCGAAATTCTCGCCGCTGAACAACTTCATCAGCGTCTCCGGGAACGTCTCCAGTCCTTCAACAATATCTTCCTTGCTTGTGAGCTGCCCCTTGGCCATCCAGCCGGCCATTTCCTGCCCGGCGGCGGCAAACTGCGCGGCATAGTCCATCACCACAAAACCTTCCATCCGCGCGCGGTTGACCAGCAGCGACAGGTAGTTGGCCGGGCCTTTGACCGCTTCCTTGTTGTTGTACTGGCTGATGGCGCCACAGATCACCACCCGCGCCTTCATGTTCAGGCGACTCAACACCGCGTCGAGGATATCGCCGCCGACGTTATCGAAATACACATCGACGCCTTTTGGACATTCGCGCTTGAGGCCGGCGTGGACGTCTTCGTTTTTGTAATCGATGGCACCGTCAAAACCCAGTTCGTCGATCAGGAACTGACACTTGTCCGCGCCCCCGGCAATGCCGACTACCCGGCAACCTTTGATCTTGGCGATCTGCCCGGCAATGCTGCCCACCGCACCGGCCGCGCCCGACAGCACCACGGTGTCGCCAGCCTTCGGCGCGCCGACATCGAGCAGGGCGAAATAGGCGGTCATCCCGGTCATGCCCAGCGCGGACAGATAGCGCGGCAGAGGCGCCAGTTTCGGATCGACCTTGTAGAAACCTCGTGGCTCGCCGAGGAAGTAATCCTGCACACCCAGGGCACCGTTGACGTAGTCCCCGACCGCGAAGCCCGGATTATTCGAGGCAACGACTTTGCCTACGCCCAATGCGCGCATCACTTCGCCGATACCGACCGGCGGAATGTAGGACTTGCCCTCGTTCATCCAGCCACGCATGGCCGGGTCCAGGGACAGGTATTCGTTTTTGACCAGGATCTGACCCGCAGCCGGTTCGCCGACCGGTACTTCTTGATAGGTGAAGGTCTCGCGGGTCGCCGCGCCCACCGGACGTTTGGCGAGCAGGAACTGGCGATTGGTCTGGGTAGTCATGACAGGCACTCAAGATGAATGAAGACTTGTTGATAGACCTTCATGAACGATGCCGCAAGTTTGGCTGATGCGGCGAATGCACATCGATCCAGTGCAGTGATAGTCGTGCCGGCGGTTTTATCACTGTCACTCATGGGCGCCCAACCGGCCTTCTGATAGTGCTGCCGTGCCGCAGGCCCTTGTGGCTAGATTGAGAACACGCGATCCCCGCATCTTCTCTTCGAGGACATAACAATGAGCATGACGTTTTCTGGCCAGGTCGCCGTTGTAACGGGCGCCGCCAATGGCATTGGCCGCGCGACTGCCCAGGCATTCGCCGCTGAAGGCTTGAAAGTGGTAGTGGCCGACCTGGACGTGGCGGGTGGTGAGGGCACGGTGGCGCTGATTCGTACCGCTGGCGGTGAAGCCACCTTCGTACGCTGCAACGTCACACTGGAAAGCGATGTAAAAAATCTGATGGACGAAGTGGTCAATACCTACGGCCGTCTCGACTATGCCTTCAACAACGCCGGCATCGAGATCGAGAAAGGCAAGTTGGCCGAAGGCACGGTCGATGAGTTCGACGCGATCATGGGCGTCAACGTCAAAGGCGTCTGGTTGTGCATGAAGTACCAGTTGCCGTTGCTGCTGGCCCAGGGCGGCGGTGCAATCGTCAACACCGCATCGGTAGCCGGCCTCGGGGCTGCGCCGAAGATGAGCATTTACGCGGCCTCGAAACATGCGGTGATTGGCCTGACCAAGTCGGCGGCCATCGAATACGCCAAGAAGAAGATTCGCGTGAATGCGGTGTGTCCGGCGGTGATCGACACCGACATGTTCCGCCGTGCCTATGAAGCCGACCCAAAGAAAGGCGAGTTCGCCAATGCCATGCACCCGGTCGGACGCATCGGCAAGGTCGAGGAAATCGCCAGTGCGGTGCTGTACCTGTGCAGCGACGGCGCAGCGTTCACCACGGGGCATTCACTGGCGGTGGACGGTGGCGTGACAGCGTTCTGAATCCAGGCCGTGAAACGTAGGAAAAAACCCGCATTTGTGCGGGTTTTTTTTTCGGTTCCTTAAAGGTGCCGGACAATGTGTTTCAAATGGTTAGAACCGACGGTTTTAGCGGCGTTGTCGCACAGCTGATTGACCGTTCCTGTGATTAACTGTTTCCCGCAAAACGGACAGGAGTTTGCTTGCTCATGGAGTTGAGAATCGATCGACAGGCATTGGTGCCGGTCGTACAGCAAATCGTCGACGCGCTAGCCTGCTGGCTTTGCCGTGGCGAGGTGCCACCGGGGACGCGTTTGCCTTCCGTGCGGCAAATCGCCCGGATCAATTTGCTCAGTCAGTCCAGCGTCGTTGAGGCCTGTGAGCGTCTGGTGGCTCAAGGGGTGCTGGCGTCGCGTCATGGCGTCGGATTCATTGTCGCCACGCCAGCGCTGGCCGCTCAGGGGCAACAGGATTGCTCCAGGTTCGAGGGGGCAGAACCGAAGCAGGGCGGCACTTCGGGCGAACTCAAGCTGGGGTGTGGCGGACTGCCCGAGAGCTGGCGCGAAACTGACGACCTGAGCTACGCGATCCGTCAGGTCAGTCGCACCGACATGAGCGGCCTATTCAACTACAGCACGCCGCTGGGCCTGCCAGCCTTGCGCCAGCAGATCCAAAAACGGCTGAAACAGCTCGATATCCTGGTGGAGGAAAGCCAGATCCTGACAACGGCGGGGGCCAGTCAGGGGCTGGACCTGATCGTGCGGACCTTGTTCAAGCCGGGTGATTGCGTGGTGGTGGAGAATCCCGGTTATTCCTTGCTGTTCGATTTGCTCAGACTGCACGGTGTCAGCATGATCGAGGTGCCGCGAACCCCGCACGGGCCGGACGTTGAAGCGCTTGAGGCGCTGCTGGTCAAGTACAGGCCCTGCGGGATCTTTATCAATAGTTTCTATCACAATCCCACTGGCAGCAGCCTGGCGCCAGCAGTGGCGCAGCGGGTTGTGCAACTGGCCAAAACCTATGGCCTTCTGGTCATCGAGGATGACGTCTATGCCGATTTGTACAGCGGCCCCGGTACGCGCCTCGCTGCGTTGGGTATCGATGACAACGTGATCTACGTCGGCAGCTACTCCAAAACCCTCAGCAGTTCATTGCGGGTCGGTTTTGTAGTGGCCAGCACTGCGGTTATTTCGCGGCTGGCCGAGGTCAAGATGATCAGCAGCATGGGCGCTTCACGGTTTTTCGAGTCGGTGCTGGCAAACCTTTTAGCCAGCGGTGCCTACCGCAAATTGGTCCAGCGCCAGCGCCAGCGTTTGAGCAATGACAGGGAGGCTGCGTTGCAAGTGCTTGAAGACGCCGAATGGGAGGTTTTCGGCAAGCCGGTCGGAGGCCTGTTCATCTGGGCGCGATCGCGGATGTCCGACTACGCTCAGGTGCGCAAACAAGCCCAGCGCTTCGGTGTCCTGTTGTCTTCTGCGACGGCATTCAGTCCCACCGCAGAGGCCAGTGACTGGCAGCGTATCAATGTGGCCTATGCCTGTGATCCGCGAGCCCGGGCGTTTTTTCAGGCCACCGCTCTGGATCGACCTCAAGCGTTCTGAAAACGACGGAAGCGTAGCTTTTTGCCATTATTCAGACGCCAGAGACTTGTGTTGATACAGACCCGTTGCGAATCTGCGTCAACAGACTATGTCAGGGGATAAGTGCAATGATCTCGGCCGTGCAAGGACGTTTTGCCAACCTCGGTATGGCGAAAAAACTGGGTGTCGGGTTTGTACTGGTGCTGCTGTTGACCGCCTTGGTGGCGGCCATCGGCGTATGGTCCCTGCAAACCATCAGCCAGCGCTTCGACGGGCTCAAGCAGATGTCGTCGCTCAACAGCGGTTTGCTCAAGGTGAGACTGCTCGAGCAGGAATACGCCTTGCACGGCAACCCGAAAACCGCTGACGCGCTGCGCGAGGGCGTTGACGGCCTGCTCGCTTTGGCAACCCAACTGAAAGCGGCTTCTGCGGCCAACGTGCCGGTGATGAATGACGTCGAGCAGTCCTTGGGGGCTTACCGCAAGGCCTTTGACGAGTTCGTCTCGCTCAGCCAGGCCAAGGACCTGGCACTGGAGATGGCCAGTTGGTCGGTGTCCAGCGTGGCCAATAACCTCGACGTGCTGCAGGCCGGGCTGGCCGATGACGGCGCTTATACCTTGAAGGAATCCGAAGGCAAGGATGGTGGGCAGTTTCTCGAACAGGCCAGTCAGGTCAGCCAGGTGTCGCGGTTGATGTTGCAAGCCATGAACGAAGCACGTGTGCGCCTGGACCAGAGCCGCAAGGGCGACGACAGCGCAGGGCAGGGCAAGATCGAGCAGGCTGACCAGGCACTGACCCAGGCCGAGCAGCTGAAAACCACGGTCAAGGATGAGGGTTACCAGACTGTCCTCAATGAAGTCGTCGGACACATTGGCGGATTCAGTGAAAAACTCGCCGAGTACACCGGCCTGCTGGCGCAGGAAAAAACCGTCTATGAGCAACTCAATCAGCGCGCCGCCCAGGTGGTGGAGCGGGTGGATCAGGCCTATATCGCCGAAGATCGGTCGATGCAGGCGGAGCTGAAAAAGAACTCGCTGCTGATCATCGGTTCCTCGGCGCTGGCACTGCTGGTCGGGCTGATTGCGTCCTGGGTGATTACCCGGTTGATCGTGGCACCGCTGCGCAGTGTGATCCGTGTTGCTCAACAGATTGCCTCTGGCGATTTGAGTGCGACGGTTGAAGTGACCCGTCGTGATGAGATCGGGCAGCTGATGCAGGCCATGCAGCAGATGGGCGCGGGGCTTAGCAGTATTGTCAGCGGTTTGCAGGCGGGTATCGAGCAGTTGGCCAGTTCAGCGCAGTCGCTGTCGGCGGTGACCGAGCAGACTAATCTTGAAGTCAGCAGCCAGAAGGAAGAGACCGAACAGGTCGCTACCGCGATGAATCAGATGACCGCCACCGTGCACGACGTTGCGCGTAACGCGGAGGAGGCCGCTCAGGCGGCGCAGACGGCGGACGGCAAGGTTGAAAGTGGTCAGCAGGTGGTGCGCCAGAGCATGGCGCGGATCGAACAGTTGGCGGATTCAGCCACCTCGGCCAGTTCGAGCATCGAAAGTTTGAGTGCGGAAATCCAGAACATCGGTACGGTACTGAGCGTCATCAAGAGTGTGGCCGAGCAGACAAACCTGCTGGCCCTCAATGCCGCGATCGAGGCGGCTCGAGCCGGCGAGCAGGGCAGGGGCTTTGCGGTGGTGGCCGATGAAGTGCGGGCCCTGGCCAAGCGCACTCAGCAATCGACCGAGGAGATTGAACGACTGGTGAGCGCCTTGCGCTCGGCGGCTCAGTCTTCTGTCCAGCAGATTCAGAACAGTGGCGAGCTGGTGAAGCTGGCGGTGAGTGATGCATTGCAGACGGAGAGTGCGCTGGGGAGTATTGCGGCGGCAGTGTCTTTGATTCAGCAGATGAACCAGCAGATCGCAGCGGCTGCCGAGGAGCAGAGTTCGGTGGCCGAGGAGATTAACCGCAGTGTCACGAGTATCCGGGCCAGCGCGGATCAGTCTTCGTTGGCGATGCAGGGGAATGCGGCTTCCAGTATTGAGTTGGCGCAGTTGGGGATTGAGTTGAAGGGGATGGTGGGGCACTTTCGGCTCTGAGGCGTACACCGATCAACTATGGGAGCGAGCCTGCTCGCGAAGGCGGCCTGATAGTCGACCTTTCTGTCCTGGCTGTACCCGCCCATCAAACTCAACGCAAAAAAAAGCCACCTGTTCAGGTGGCTCTCTTTTCTGCTTTCTCTGATCAGTCGTAGATCACTTTTTTCTTCCAGTCCGCATCGGCCTCGACGTCTTTTAGGCCTTCGGTCAGCTGGTTTACTTCGCCTTCTACCGGGGCGATGTTGTCCATGACTTGTGCGTTGGCGCGAGCCAGGAGTTTTTCCAGGTATTCCAGTTGTTCGGCGTAGACCTGGGGTTCCTGTTGTTTGCGCAGGTATTGCACGCCGCGTTCGAACGCCAGGCGGGCCTGGCCGGGCTGGTTCTGTTGCAGGGCGTGCTGGCCGAGGTTGTTGAAGAATTCGATGTGCAGCAGGACCAGGATGTGGCGAACTTCGCGGATCCAGCGTTTGGCTTCGTTGGTTGGCAGGAAGCCGTCCTGTGCGGCGCGGGTGATTTGGCCGTGCAGGGCTTCGAGCAGGAAGCGTACGTCCTTGGCTTTGGCTTCGGTCTGGATCGGTGCTGGCGGGTTGTTGACCGGGATCGATTCGCCCTGGCCGACCAAGGCGCTCAGTTCGCCAATCCGTGCCTTGAGGTTGGAGCTGGTTTTTTCCAGATTGAGCAGGCGTTGGCAGACGTTCAATTCCAGACGGGTCAACAGCAGCTTGAGTGCCGGTGTCATCAACTGGCCGGGAAAGGTCTCGGTGATTTCGCCGCAACGACGCAGACGATCGTTGAGCTCAACCTTGGCGCGGGCCTTTTCCAGCTTATTGTTTTCCACCACATGGTTCATGTAGCCAATGGCGATCAATAGTGCGATCCCGGCTACGACTAGCAGGGTGATCATGAGTGGTGTCACCGGTAAGACCTCTTTATGGGGTTCGCGTGCGAGTGTAGTAGCTTGGCATTGGGACGCATAGCGCCGCTCAGCAAGTTGAATCGGCTACTGCACTGCCTGTATCGGCCGCGTTCCTGCTTATATAAGTAATAGCGTGCGAGGTGCACATTGCCATCATCTTTGGCGTGGGTGGACTATAACGTCTTGGCGGGTGTCAGAATATAGGCGTCAAACCCCGGGCGACGGAAAGGCCGGATTAGTGTCTCAAAGCAGGGCGAAGTCATTGATTTAAATAAATTTATATCTGGGGGTTGACGACCCCTCAATCCATCCATAGAATGCGCGCCACTTACAGCGTAAAGCACACAGCGAAACGCGGTAGGGAGTGAATGTTGTACGTGTGTCCCCTTCGTCTAGTGGCCTAGGACACCGCCCTTTCACGGCGGTAACAGGGGTTCGAGTCCCCTAGGGGACGCCAATGCGGGAATAGCTCAGTTGGTAGAGCACGACCTTGCCAAGGTCGGGGTCGCGAGTTCGAGTCTCGTTTCCCGCTCCAATTTTAAACAGCGTTGCTTTCGGGCAGGGCTGAGTGAAACCAGAACCAGCATCTTCGGATGCGGATTTGGGCACTGAAATACACACCATGTGTTTCAGTTAGCGTGTCCCCTTCGTCTAGTGGCCTAGGACACCGCCCTTTCACGGCGGTAACAGGGGTTCGAGTCCCCTAGGGGACGCCATTTGCGGGAATAGCTCAGTTGGTAGAGCACGACCTTGCCAAGGTCGGGGTCGCGAGTTCGAGTCTCGTTTCCCGCTCCATATTTAACAAAAACGCCGCTCAGCAATGAGCGGCGTTTTTGTTTGTGTGGGAGCGGGCTTGCTCGCGAAAGCAGTCTGTCAGTTGACGCATTTGTTGACTGATATACCGCTTTCGCGAGCAAGCCCGCTCCCACATTTTTGCATAGCCGCTCGACTTCACGACGGTATCAAAGCGTCGGACCCGCCAGAATAGCGGGCCGGAAAGGGGATCAGAGCTTCGGCAACTGCCCGATGCGCCCCATCATCTCGGTCACGATCTGCAGATCCAGCAGGAACTGGTCGACGGTCTTGAACTCGTTGTCAGTGTGGCCGGTGTACTTGACCTCAGGCCTGGCCAGGCCGAATTGCACGCCGTTGGGCAGTTCATGGACCGAGGTGGCGCCAGCGGAAGTACCGAACTTGTGCTCCATGCCAAGGTTTTCGCTGGCAACGGCCAGCAGGGCCTTGACCCATTCACCCTCAGGGTTGCGGAACATCGGCTCGGCGATCGAGTAGTCGAAGGCCACCGCAACGTGGGTCTTCTTGCTCCAGGCGCCAAGCTTGTCGGCGATTTCGGCCTTGAGCACTTCGGGGGATTTGCCCTTCGGCACCCGCAGGTTGACCGCGAGCTTGAAGGTTTTCTCATCCATCCCGACATAGGTCAGGGAAGTGGTCAGCGGACCCATGAAGGCATCGGAAAAGCCGACCGCCAATTTGCCACCCAGGTAATCCAGTCCCCAGTTGTCGGCGGCGTAGCGAGCAGCATCGGTAATGTGGTTGTGCTTGAGCGCAACTTTTCCGTCGAGGCTATTGATGAAGTCCAGCATCCTGGCCACCGGGTTAACACCTGACTCGGGCTCGGAGGAGTGGGCCGAAACGCCGGTGACCGTCAGCTTGACGTCCTTGCCGACGACCTTGGCGGTTACCTCGAAGTTGCCGCCATTGCGTTTGGCATAATCGCTACCTGCCTTCTGCAGGCTGGCGGCCAATTCAGCAGGCTTGTCACTCAAAAGGGTGGCGACCGATGTCGACGGAATCTGGTTGGTGGCCATGCCGCCCGTCATTGATATGATTTCAGCGCCCTTGCCCTCTGCCTTGCGCTTGGCAAAGTTCGCCATGACGGTGCCGTAGCCTTTCTCGGCGATCACCACCGGGTAGCCACCATCCAGCGCCAGGTTGTAGTTGGGTGTCGGGTTGTTTTCGAAGTAATAAGGGATGGCATCGCCGGTGGTTTCTTCGGTGGTGTCGACCAGCAACTTGAGATTCCTGGCCAGCGGCAGCTTCTCTTCCTTGATGATCTTCATGGCGTAGAGCGTTACCACGATGCCGTTTTTGTCATCCTCGGTGCCCCGGCCATACAGGCGGTCACCGATCAGAGTGACCTTGAACGGATCAAGTCGGGTGCCGTCTTTCAGGACCCAGTTCTCCGGCGTCACGGGCACCACGTCGGCATGCGCGTGAATGCCCACGACTTCATCGCCACTGCCTTCCAGGGAGATCTCATAGACGCGGTTGTCGATGTTGCGAAAGTTCAGGTTGAAGGCCTGGGCAAGGCCCTTGATCTTTTCAGCGATCTTGATGAATTCGGGATTGTCGTGCTGGTCAACGCCGTCCACGCGAAAGGTCGGGATGGCCACCAACTCGCGCAGGGTTTCGGTGGCGGCGCTGCCGTACTTCACGCGTGCATAGAGGCCGAGCAGGCGATGGATCTCGTTCTGCTGTTCGGGGGAAAGGGTCTTGTTGTCGAGAAAGGCACTGATGGCCGGGCCGAGGTCGTCGGTTTTGCCAAGGTCGCTTTTGGCCAGGCCTCCCAGGAACTGCCTGAAATCCGTTACCGATGCGTCGCTGAAGGTCTTGAGGATAGTCGCGCTCTGTTGCGGGCTGATGTTGGCGTGCGCGAGTGTGGTGAACGACGAAAGGCCGGCCAGTATCAGGGTCGACGCGGCCAAGTGCTTGAGTGAGAAATTCATTGCTGGGGGCATTCCTTTGCAGGCAGGTTGTGAGAGATTTCTGATCGATGAGGCAAGAAAACGTTCCCAAACTAACACCACGAGTGAGCAGTCCGGGAGTCCCTGAAGTGAGATCTGTCGCACAGAAATGCAAAAGCGACGCAGAAACGAAAAAGGCCCGTCAGCCGACTGAGCGGGCCTTTTGCTTGGGCGCAGGTTTTACATCGACAGAATCAGGCGCCCGGCGAACAGGATCAGAATCACCCCCATGGTGCGTTCGAACCAGTGCCCCATGCGCATAAACAGCAGCCGTACCCGGGCACTGGAAAAGAACAGCGCGACGATCACAAACCACAGCGCATTCACAAAACACATCCAGATTCCGTAAAGCGCCTGGATCTTCAGTGGCGTTGTGGCGCTGATGATGGTGGTGAAGATCGCCAGGAAAAACAGTGTGGCTTTCGGGTTGGTCGCGTTGGTCAGGAAACCGGTGGTAAATGCCTTCAGCAACGTTTGCTCTACGACCGGTTCGTCAGGTTTGTCGCCTTCCAGTACGGTCTTGGGCTTGCTGCGCAGCAGGCTGACACCGAGGTACAAAATGTAAGCACCACCCACAACCTTGGCCACCGTCAGCAGCCAAGGTGTCGTGTGCATCAGCGCGCCGACGCCGAGCAAGGTGTAAAGCACGTGCACGGAAATGCCCGCGCCGATGCCCAGCGCCGTGCAAATCCCGACCAGTCGACCGAAGCGCACGCTCTGGCGGATGGTCACTGCGAAGTCCGGTCCGGGTGCAACCACGGCCAGAAAGTGGATAGTTGCCAGCGCCAGAAACTCGCCCAGGTAATTCGAAAGCATCTCAACTCCAGAAAGTAAGGGGTGAAGCATTGCCGCGATAGCCGACAAAGAACGAAAGGCTCAAGCGCGGATCAGCCACACCCGGTGTCACCGAGTGCATGCAGCGCGAATTGAACATGATGAAATCACCCGGTTCGGGAAGAATCTCCAGGGTCGGAGTCCCGAGCAGAGCCGGATCAATGCCGTAACTGTCGCCACGCATTTCGTCGAACTGGTCCGGGGAGATATCGTGGTCCCACATCTGCAGTGCACCGCCCTCGGCGGGCATGTTCAGGTAAACATTGCAGGCGAACTGCGCTTCCAGGCTTTTGGCCTGGTAACTGTCCGGGGCGTCCTTGGCGAAAATGTCGTGGTGGGCCAGAAAACAGATCCCGGGTTTCACCACCCGGGACAGCCCGACATACATCTTGCGACCGTAGAGGTTTTCCAGGTGCGCACCCGCCGGCCAGGACTCGTCGAGCATGCAGCGCAGGGTGTCGACGGGGGATGAGTAGGGCGCACACCGGTTGCGCAATTCCGCAATGTTGCGGGTAGCGCGTTCGAAATAATCTTCGATCAGCAGCGGCTGGTTTTCCGCTTCATAAAACGCCATGCCGATGCGACCGATGCTCGGCGCATTGATATAGCCTTCGAAGCCGGGGGCGAGGATTTTGTCGCCAATCTGAATCGCCAGCGGCTTGGGCAACAAGCCTTTGACGCGGATGGCGAGCACTTCTTCGTTGGCCAGTTTTTTTATGCACGTCTCATCGAGACGCTCGACGTCAAGCATCATGTCTTAGGTCCATCTATCAGATAGTCAACAGAACCCGCGGCCGCAGGTTCCCCCAGCGTCAGGCGATGATAGAAGCGGCATCGCCCAAATGCTCAATCCACGCTGTAGTGGACTGACAGCGTTCCCTTCTTCAGTGAAAGGGACGTGATCGTGACCGTGCCCAAATCCTTCAGGCTACGTACATGGGTGCCGCCGCAGCCGTAGGCGGGCAGGTCACCGAAACCGATTTCCCGGGCGCCTTCACGCATCGACGTCAGGCGCGGCATATCATGGGCGATCCACTGCTCGATGCCGTGCTGAATCATCTCGGCATCAACTTCTTTTGCCGACTCTGCCGGTTTGAATTGCACACGTCCTTCGCCCGGCCAGTGATGAGCCTTGATCGGCATCCAGCCCATGGCCTGGACGAAGTGGCCGATCAGGTGGCCGGCGGAATGCATGCGTGAATTGAACTGGCGGCGTTGTTCATCGACCCGAATCTGAGTCATGCCCGGTTTTACCGGATGGTCGACGAAATGAATGATCCGGTCCGGATCCTGAACAACCCGCAGTACTTGGCTTTCGCCGATCCAGCCGGTGTCAAAGGGCTGTCCACCGCCTTGGGGGTGAAACAACGTGGCGCGCAGCACTACGGCAAATTCGTTCTCGTGGGGCGTGCAATCCAGGACTTCCACATTGGCCTTGAGGTCATCACTATGGAAAAAGAGGCGAAGCGTCATATTCCATGCCCTTATTAACAATTCTATTTTTTATTATATGAAGCGTGGAATTGCGTGATAATCCGTTCAAACATCAAAGGACTGTTGCGCTGTGAGCATAAATCTTCCACTTCCGCTGCTCGGTGAAATGGCGATCTTCGTCAAGGTTGTCGAGACCGGCAGCTTCTCCGAGGCTGCTCGCCAGTTGGGTTCTTCACCCTCGGCAGTCAGTCGCAGCATTTCGCGTCTGGAGAAGGCACTCGCCACCCGTTTGCTGCAGCGAACCACGCGCAAGTTGCGCTTGAGCGACGGTGGCGAAGAGGTGTTCAAGCGTTGCCAGGAGATGGTCAGCGCAGCCAAGTCGGTGATGGAAATCAGCGGTCAGTTCACCCATGAAGCGGAAGGACTGGTGCGCGTCAGTGTGCCGAAGGCAGTGGGGCGGTTCGTGATTCATCCGCATATGCCGGAATTTCTGCGGCGTTATCCCAAAGTGGATGTGGAGCTGTTGCTTGAGGACCGCCAGGTGGATTTGATCGACGACAACGTTGATCTGGCGATTCGCATTACTGATCGGCCACCCGCTGGACTGGTCGGTCGGCAATTGCTGACCATCGATCATTTGCTCTGTGCAACGCCGCAATACCTGGCCGAACACGGCACACCGACCCACCCTCACGACTTGCTCAATCACAGCTGCATCTATCTGGGCGAAACGCCGAGCGATGCACGCTGGAAATTCAAGAAAGGCAGCAAGGCTGTCACCGTTGGCGTGCGCGGACGGTATGCGGCCAATCACACCGGCGTACGGTTGGGCGCAGTGTTGCAGCACATCGGAATTGGCAGCCTGCCGTACTTCACCGCACGTTATGCGCTGGAGCAGGGGCTGATCGTGCAGGTGTTGCCCGACTGGACCTTCCTGGCGTCTTACCACGGCGGTGCCTGGCTGCTGCATTCGCCGACCCGTTATCTGCCACCGAAGTTGCGGGTGTTGATCGACTATCTGGTGGAGTGCCTGGAGAAGGAGCCGACCCTGAGCAAGCCGGGCAAGCCCAGTGCTTTGGGAAAAGTCTCTGCGCAGTATGAGTTGCCCGAGAGTGATGGGTTGCTTTGACTGGCCTCATCGCGAGCTTGCTCGCGATGGCGTCAGCCCAGCCACCACATCTTTCGGCAATGCCAAAAAAAGGCCCGCATGTTCAACCATGCGGGCCTTTTGCATTTCTGACCGGGGATCAGTGCTTGCTGTCGTCTTTCGACATCGCCAGCAGCTGTTTTTCCTGGTTCCAGTCGAACGGTTCATCGTTTTGTTCAGCTTCGAAACGACGTTCTTCCAGCGCCTGATACAAGTCGATTTCATCGTCGGGCATGTAATGCAGGCAGTCACCGGCGAAGTACCACAGCAGGTCGCGCGGGACCAGGTGAACGATTTGCGGGTAGCGGGTAATCACCTGGCACAGAATGTCCTGGCCCAGGTATTGGCTTTCGATCGGGTCGACCGGCAGCAACGCACGCAGTTCGTCGAAGCGCTCCAGGAACAAGGCATGGCTTTCTTCGGGAACCTGTTCGGCCTCACCTACGGCGACCAGGATGCTGCGCAGGTGGTCGAGCAAGACAAGATGATCGGCAACGACATTGGACACGAGATAAGTCCTCAAGAGCAAAACGGGCGCGGGAGTATAAAGCGCCCGCGCCCTTTTTTACATGGTGGAGGACGCAGGATGGATCAGCGGACCTTTCCTTTGCCCAGCGCCAGCTCCTTTTTGTCGAAATCATCGACATCAATCACCTTGCGCCGCGCCGCTTCGGCGTTACGCAGGGTCTGCGCTTCCCCAGGCTGCAACACACCAGCCTCAAGCGCTGCATCGATGACGTGTTCCCCTGCGACCGGTTTGACCTGACCGCTTTTGAGTGCGATATGAAGCTTTTTGCGCAACGGTTGCGCGGCACTCAGCAGGTTACACGCATGTTGCAGGGCGCCGACCGGGTCATCAGTGGATTGCGGTCGGTAGCAACCGCCGAGCAACTCTTCCAGGGTCGGATCGCCCTTGGCGCGGCCGATCACCGCCGCCACTTCGGCGCCGAGTTTGTCCGATGGCCCTTTGTGACGACGACCGAACGGGAACACGATCACCCGCAACAGGCAACCCAACACCTTGTTCGGGAAGTTGGTCAGCAGTTCATCCAGCGCTCGTTCCGACTGACCCAGGCTTTCTTCCATGGCCCAGGTAAACAGCGGTGCCATGTGTTCCGGTGAATCGAGGTCGTGGTAACGCTTGAGTGCGGCGGAGGCGAGATACATGTTGCTGAGCACATCCCCAAGACGCGCCGACAGACGTTCGCGTCGTTTCAATTCGCCACCCAGCAGCATCATGCTCAGGTCAGCGAGCATGGCGAACGCAGCAGCCTGGCGGTTGAGGGCGCGGAAGTAGCCTTGGCTGAGCTTGTCGCCTGGCGCGTGTTCGAAGTGACCGAAACCAAGGTTCAGCACCAGCGTGCTGGCGGCGTTACTCACGGCGAAACCGATGTGCTTGAGCAGCAGGCCATCAAATTCGGTGAGGGCCTGATCCTTGTCTTCACGACCGGCGAGGGCCATTTCCTTAAGTACGAAGGGATGGCAGCGAATCGCACCCTGACCGAAGATCATCAGGTTGCGCGAGAGAATGTTCGCACCTTCCACGGTGATGAAAATCGGCGCGCCGTTCCATTTGCGACCGAGGTAGTTGTTCGGCCCCATGATGATCGCTTTGCCGCCATGCACATCCATCGCCTGGCTGATGCATTCGCGGCCTCGTTCGGTGAGGTGGTATTTGAGAATCGCCGACAGCACCGACGGTTTCTCGCCGAGATCCACAGCGTTGGCGGTCAGCATCCGCGCGGCATCCATCATCCAGGCGTTGCCGCCGATGCGCGCCATGGCTTCCTGAATGCCTTCGAAAGCCGCAATCGGCACATTGAACTGCTCGCGAATCTGGGCGTACTGGCCTGTCACCAGGCTGGTGAACTTGGCCATACCGGTGCCCACCGCCGGCAGGGAAATGGAGCGCCCGACCGACAGGCAATTCATCAGCATCATCCAGCCCTTGCCGAGCATTTCCTGGCCGCCGATGAGGAACTCCAACGGCACGAACACATCCTTGCCGGAGTTCGGACCATTCATGAACGCCGCACCCAGGGGCAGGTGGCGACGACCGATTTCCACACCGGCGATATCGGTTGGAATCAGTGCCAGACTGATGCCCAGGTCTTCCTCCTCTCCCAGTAAGTGATCCGGGTCATAGGCCTTGAACGCGAGGCCGAGAAGGGTGGCGACAGGACCCAGTGTGATGTAACGCTTTTCCCAGTTCAGGCGCAGGCCCAAGGTTTCCTTGCCTTCCCATTCACCTTTGCAGATGATTCCGGTGTCGGGCATGCCTCCAGCGTCGGAACCGGCCAGTGGCCCGGTTAATGCGAAGCACGGGATGTCGTCACCGCGCGCCAGTCGTGGCAGGTAATGGTTGCGTTGTTCGTCAGTGCCGTAATGCAGCAACAGTTCGGCCGGGCCGAGGGAGTTGGGGACCATCACGGTGGACGCGAGATCGCCGCTGTGGCTCGCCAGTTTCATCGCCACTTGAGAGTGGGCATAGGCCGAGAAACCCTTGCCGCCAAACTCTTTGGGAATGATCAGGGCGAAGAAGCCTTGTTCCTTGATGTAAGCCCAGGCTTCGGCCGGCAAGTCCATGGTTTGACCGAGCTGCCAGTCGCTGACCATGGAGCAGAGTACTTCGGTCGGGCCGTCGATGAAGGCCTGTTCTTCTTCGCTCAACTGCACTTTTGGATAGGACAGCAGTTTGTTCCAGTCCGGGCGACCGCTGAACAGTTCGCCGTCCCACCACACGGTGCCGGCTTCAATGGCGTCTCGTTCGGTTTCCGACATCGGCGGCAGGGTTTTCTGGAACCAGCTGAACAGCGGCGCGCTGAAAAATTTGCGGCGCAGGTCGGGCAACAACAATGGCGCAGCCACCGCCGCGATCAACACCCAGAAAATCAGCAACAGCCAGCCTGGCGCGCGGCTGAAAGCGCCCATCGCCACCACGTAAACGGCAACGATGCACAGGGCGGGCAGCGGCGCGACACGACGGTGGGCTAAATAAGCAATCCCGACAACCAGAACCAGTATCCACAACAGCAGCATATTTAATCCTCCGTGAAACCAGGGCAAAACCAACTTTCAGAGCTTAGACGGCATCCGCAAAACAGGGGGGGCAGAGCGATGTGATTGAATTCGTGGGAAACCATGGATGAGTTTTGTAGGCCCGGTGGGCAACAGACCTAGGAAATCGTTCGTTGGGCGGGCGGCAAAGCGTCCATGTTTGGCCGAAACGTCGTTATCTCTGTGCTGAACGTGTCGCTAGACTCGTGGCTTCCCCAGGAGATTGTTCTCATGCACGAGTATCTGAGTCCCGGCCGCTTCATCGATAGTGACCACCCGTCGGTGGTGGAGTTCGCCGAAAAACATCGCGGCAGCTGTCGCGATCCTCTAGAGCAGGCGATCAATCTCTATTACGCCGTGCGCGAAGCCGTGCGTTACAACCCTTACACCTTCAGTCGCGACCCAAATACCTTGCGCGGCAGTTATGCGTTGGCGGCGAGGGAGAGTTATTGCGTGCCCAAAGCCACGCTGCTGGCAGGTGCAGCTCGGCATTGCGGGATTCCCGCGCGGATCGGTCTGGCAGATGTACGCAATCATTTATCGACGCCGCGGTTGCACGAGTTGCTCAAGAGTGACGTGTTCGCCATGCACGGCTATACGGAGCTGTATCTGAACGGCCGCTGGGTCAAAGCCACGCCAGCGTTCAACCAAGGCTTGTGCGAACTGTTCAATGTCGCACCACTGGAATTCGACGGCATCAACGACAGCGTTTTCCATCCATTCAATCGCGACGGCGAGCAATTGATGGAATACCTGATCGACCACGGCCAGTTCACCGACGTGCCTGAAGCGTTCTTTTTCGAGCACCTTGAGAAGTGCTATCCGCATCTGTTCAGCGACACACTGCCCGCGCTGCTGGGTGACATGCAGAGCGATTTGAGTCGCGCCTGATCCGGCGTATGCTGCCTGCGCATTCATCCATAAAGAGGCGGTCATGCTGAAGATCTGGGGTCGGAAAAACTCGTCGAATGTCAGAAAACCGTTGTGGGCCGCCGAGGAGCTGGGCCTGGCTTATGAAGCCATCGACGCCGGTGGCGCCTTTGGTGTAGTCGATACACCGCAGTACCGGGCGATGAACCCCAATGGTCGCGTGCCGGTGATTGAAGACGATGGTTTCGTGCTGTGGGAATCCAACACCATCGTGCGTTACCTGATGGCTCGTCACGCCAACGGCACCGCCTGGTATCCAGAGGATCTGCAGACCCGGGCCTCTGCCGACAAGTGGATGGACTGGACCACTTCAAGTTTTGCCGGGCCGTTTCGAACGGTGTTCTGGGGTGTGTTACGTACACCGGAAAGTCAACAGGACTGGCCGGCCATCAACGCCGCGATCAAGGAGTGCGATGGCCTGCTGTCCATGGCCGATCAGGCGCTGGCGACCCAACCGTACCTGTCCGGCGATGAGATCGGCATGGGCGACATTCCTCTGGGCAGCTTCATTTATGCCTGGTTCGAGATGCCAATCGAGCGCGCGCCGCAGCCTCATCTGCAAGCCTGGTATGCACGTCTGAAACAGCGTCCGGCGTATCAGAAAGCGGTTATGACCGCGTTGACTTAATACTCACTATCGACACACTTGACTGTACTTGTGTGGCGGCGACAAGCACCATTGCGCTCGTGCGCCGCGGTTGTATTAGTCGCCGCCCGCCCTTAAATGTCCCTTTCTTCCCTTCTTGGTGCGTAAATCCGATATGAGTTCCGCTCTGTCCATCCGGCAGCTAACCAAAACCTACGGCAACGGTTTCCAGGCCCTGAGTGGTATCGATCTGGACGTCGCCGAAGGTGACTTTTTCGCCTTGCTCGGCCCTAACGGCGCCGGCAAATCCACGACCATCGGCATTCTCTCGACCCTGGTGAACAAGACCAGCGGGACGGTGAATATCTTCGGTCACGACCTGGACAAGAATCCTGCGCAGCTCAAGCGCTCCATCGGCGTGGTGCCTCAGGAATTCAACTTCAACCAGTTCGAAAAAACCTTCGACATCGTTGTGACCCAGGCCGGTTATTACGGCATCCCGCCGAAAATCGCCAAGGAACGCGCCGAGCAGTACCTGACCCAATTGGGCCTGTGGGACAAGCGCGATACGCCGTCGCGTTCACTGTCCGGCGGCATGAAACGTCGACTGATGATTGCCCGTGCGCTGGTTCACGAACCGCGCCTGCTGATCCTCGACGAACCGACGGCGGGGGTGGACATCGAACTGCGTCGCTCGATGTGGACGTTCCTCACCGAGCTGAACAAGAAAGGCATCACCATCATCCTCACCACCCACTACCTGGAAGAGGCTGAGCAGTTGTGCCGCAACATCGGCATCATCGACCACGGCACCATCGTCGAGAACACCAGTATGAAACAGTTGCTCGGCCAACTGCATGTGGAAACGTTCCTGCTCGACCTCAAGAACACTGTGCAAACCGCGCCGCAGTTGCTCGGATACCCGACCAAGCTGCTCGACAGCCACACCCTTGAAGTTCAGGTCGACAAGGCCATGGGCATCACCGCTCTGTTCACCCAATTGGCGCAGCAGAACATCGAAGTGTTGAGCCTGCGTAACAAAACCAATCGCCTCGAGGAGTTGTTCGTGTCCCTGGTGGAGAAAAATCTGTCGAAGGTGGCGGTATGAGTTCCGAGCTGCAACCCAACCTCGTTGCCCTCAACACCATCGTTTACCGAGAGGTCAAACGCTTTACCCGGATCTGGCCGCAGACGCTGCTGCCGCCGGCCATCACCATGGTTCTGTACTTCGTGATCTTCGGCAATCTGATCGGCCGGCAGATTGGTGACATGGGTGGCTTCACCTACATGGAGTACATCGTGCCAGGGCTGATCATGATGTCGGTGATCACCAACTCCTACGGCAACGTGGTCTCGAGTTTCTTCGGCAGCAAGTTCCAGCGCTCCATCGAAGAATTGATGGTGTCGCCCGTGTCGCCGCATACGATTCTGATCGGCTACACCCTCGGCGGCGTGCTGCGCGGCCTGATGGTCGGGGTCATCGTGACCATGCTGTCGCTGTTCTTCACCCAATTGCAGGTGCATCACTTGGGCGTGACCATTCTGGTGGTGGTGCTGACGGCGACGATCTTCTCGCTGCTGGGCTTCATCAACGCCGTGTTTGCGCGCAACTTCGATGACATCTCGATCATCCCGACGTTTGTGCTGACACCGCTGACCTACCTGGGCGGGGTGTTCTACTCGATCTCCTTGCTGCCACCGTTCTGGCAGACGGTGTCCCTGGCCAACCCGGTGCTGCACATGGTCAACGCCTTCCGTTACGGCATTCTTGGCGTTTCGGACATCAGGATCAGCGTGGCGATCACCTTCATGCTGGTGGCGACCGTGGTGTTGTACATCGGTTGCGCACGGCTGCTGGTCAGTGGTCGCGGGATGCGTACTTAAGGAAGACCGAGTCGCCTCCTTCGCGGGCAAGTCGGATCGCGAAGGCGTCAGCCCAGACACTGCAAAACAAACGGCCTCCAACAATGGAGGCCGTTTTGCGTTTACGACATCCGGTTTTTCTTGCGCCGCTTCCACTGCCGCCCGACCCACCAACGCCAGTACATCATGGTCAGGCAATAGGCGAGTGCGCCGAGCACCAGTCCCGTCACCACCGAGCCGAGTAAAAACGGCTGCCAAAGCGTCGAGAGTTCGCCGCTGATCCATTCCCAGGTCAGCTCGTCCGGCAAATGGCGAGTAGGAACGTCCATCAGCCAGGCACCGGTCTGGTAAGTGCAAAAGAACACCGCCGGCATGGTGATCGGGTTGGTCAGCCAGACCAGGCTGACCGCAATCGGCATGTTGCCGCGCACCATAATGGCGAGAATGGCGGCGACCAGCATCTGCAGCGGAATCGGCAGGAACGCCGCGAACAGACCCACCGCCATGGCCCGTGCGACGGAATGGCGGTTGAGGTGCCAGAGGTTCGGGTCATGCAGCAGGGTCCCGAGAAAGCGTAAGGACTTGTGTTCCCTGATGCTGATCGGGTCTGGCATGTAACGTTTGAATAAGCGCCGGGGCATAAGGCTTCTCGGTCGGTTAAGGCGGCAAGTATGTCTGGATTCTATGCACCGCCCATTCAGACTTTGTGACAATTAATAACGATGCCTGTGCGATTAGCCGGCTATGCCTAGGAGGGGACTCTCAAGGACGGGCGTATGCGCACAGGGATGATGGCGCTGGCGTTGGGTCTGTTGATCCTGCGTTTTTTACCGGTATTACCGCCGGTCTGGTTATGGATGTTGCTGCCGGTAATCGGTTTGATGTTGCTGCCGTTTCGCAGCTATCCACTGGCATTTTTCCTGTTCGGCTTCAGTTGGGCAGGCGCGAATGCACAGTGGGCGCTGGATGATCGGCTGCCGGTGAGCCTCGATGGCGAAACCCGTTGGGTCGAAGGTCGGGTGACGGGATTGCCCCAGAACAATGAGGCCGTCGTGCGTTTCGAGTTGGCGGACGCCCGGTCGCGACACGGCAAGGTGCCGAAACTGCTGCGCCTGGCCTGGTATGACGGGCCGCCGGTCAACAGCGGCGAACAGTGGCGACTGGCGGTCAAGTTGAAGCGTCCTGCGGGGCTGCTCAATCCCCATGCCTTCGATTACGACGCCTGGCTGTTGGCGCAACGTATCGGCGCTACCGGGACAGTCAAGGCTGGCGAGCGGCTCAAGGAAGCCCAATGGGCCTGGCGCGACGGCATCCGTCAGCGCTTGCAGGCCGTGGATGCCCAGGGGCGAACGGGTGCGCTGACGGCGTTGGTGCTGGGGGATGGCGCCGGACTGAGTCGCGAAGACTGGCAGGTGCTGCAAGACACCGGCACCGTCCATCTGTTGGTGATTTCCGGCCAACACGTCGGTTTGTTGGCAGGGCTGGTGTATCTGTTGATCGCCGGGCTGGCCCGTTATGGCCTGTGGCCGAAACGCTTGCCTTGGCTGCCGTGGGCCTGTGGACTGGCGTTCGCGGCCGCTCTCGGTTACGGGCTGCTGGCCGGTTTCGAGGTGCCGGTGCGGCGGGCCTGTGTGATGATCGGCCTGGTGCTGTTGTGGCGCCTGCGATTTCGTCACCTCGGCGCCTGGTGGCCGCTGTTGCTGGCGCTCGACGGTGTTTTGCTGCTGGATCCGCTGGCGAGCCTGCAACCGGGTTTCTGGCTGTCGTTCGCGGCGGTGGCGGTGTTGATCTTCACCTTCGGTGGTCGGCTGGGCCCATGGCGTTGGTGGCAAACGTGGACCCGCGCCCAATGGCTGATCGCGATCGGTCTGTGCCCGTTGCTGCTGGTGCTCGGGTTGCCGATCAGTCTCAGCGGGCCGGTGGCCAATTTGCTCGCGGTGCCGTGGATCAGTCTGGTCGTGCTGCCTCCGGCATTGCTGGGGACGTTGTTTTTACCCCTTCCTTACGTGGGCGAAGGGTTGCTGTGGTTGGCAGGAGGTTTGATCGACCTTTTGTTCAAGGGCCTGACGCTGATGGCCGGGTATTTACCCGCGTGGGTGCCGGTGGCTATCCCGTTGTGGGTATGGGCACTGGGAGCACTCGGTGCCTTTCTACTATTAATGCCTCGGGGTGTGCCGTTTCGCTCGTTGGGTTGGCCGATGCTGCTGTTGCTGGTCTTTCCACCCCGGCAGGTCTTGCCTGAAGGCATCGCGGAAGTCTGGCAGCTGGATGTCGGCCAGGGTTTGGCCATCCTGGTGCGTACCCGTCATCACACACTGTTGTATGACACCGGACCACGTTTCGGCGATTTCGACCTGGGCGAGCGGGTGGTGCTGCCGACTTTACGCAAACTGGGTGTGGAGGGACTCGATTTGATGCTGATCAGCCATGCCGACGCCGATCACGCGGGTGGCGCCCGGGCCGTTGCCAATGGCCTGCCGGTGAAACGAGTGGTCAGTGGCGATCCCCTGGCGCTGCCGCCCGAGTTGCAGGCAGAAGGCTGCGAGAGTGGCAAGCAATGGGTCTGGGATGATGTGAGGTTCCAGCTCTGGCAATGGTCTTCGGCTAGCGACAGCAATCAAAAATCCTGCGTTCTGCAGATAGAAGCCAACGGTGAGCGTCTGTTATTGACAGGTGATATAGACGCCGCAGCCGAGCGGGCGCTGCTCGACAGTCCACTGGCCGTCACCACCGATTGGTTGCAGGCACCGCACCATGGCAGTCGCAGTTCATCTTCCATGGCGCTGCTTACCGGGCTGCAACCCAAAGCAGTGCTGATCTCCCGCGGCCAGGGCAATTCATTCGGTCATCCTCATCCCACGATCATGGCGCGCTATCGAAAGCGCGGCATATCGATCCATGACAGCGCCGAACAGGGTGCCATCCGTCTGCAACTGGGACGCTTCAAGCCGCCATGGACGATGCGTCAAGAACGGCGTTTCTGGCGCTCTGCGCAGTAGCCCGGAATGATTAAAGACCGACTGGATGCGACATCACGGTCTTCGGTGCGCTCACCCCCTATGTTAGAGTGGCGCACTTTTTCGAGGGGACTGTCACTGTGTGGGAATTGGTCAAATCCGGCGGATGGATGATGATACCGATCATTCTGAGTTCCATCGCAGCCATGGCGATCGTCGCCGAACGTCTCTGGACCCTGCGAGCCAGCCGTGTGACCCCGGAGCATTTGCTCGGGCAGGTCTGGGTCTGGATCAAGGACAAACAACTCAATAAAGACAAACTCAAGGAACTGCGCGCCAACTCGCCGTTGGGCGAGATCCTGGCTGCCGGCCTGGCCAACTCCAGGCATGGTCGCGAGATCATGAAAGAGTGCATTGAAGAAGCCGCAGCGCGGGTTATTCACGAGCTCGAACGCTACATCAATGCGCTGGGCACTATCGCCGCCATGGCCCCGTTGCTGGGTCTGTTGGGGACGGTGTTGGGCATGATCGATATCTTCAGCGCATTCATGGGCTCGGGCATGACCACCAATGCCGCCGTGTTGGCCGGTGGTATCTCCAAGGCGCTGATAACCACAGCCGCAGGCCTGATGGTCGGTATCCCGTCGGTGTTCTTCCACCGTTTCCTGCAACGCCGGATCGATGAACTGGTGGTGGGCATGGAGCAGGAAGCAATCAAACTGGTCGAAGTGGTACAGGGCGATCGTGATGTTGACCTGAATGGGGGCAAAGCGTGAAATTCCGCCGCAAGCAACGGGAGAATGTGGACATCAACCTCGCGTCGCTGATCGACGTAGTGTTCATCCTGCTGCTGTTTTTCGTTGTCACCACCACGTTTACCCGTGAAACCCAGTTGCGCGTCGATCTGCCGGAAGCGGTCAGCGGTTCGCCTGCCGAAGACCAGCAGGTCAAACACCTGGACGTTGCCATCAGTGCCGAAGGCGTGTTTTCGGTGAACAACCAATTGTTGCCGAAAAACGATCTGGCCACCCTGATGGATGCACTGCAGAAAGAGTCCAGTGGCGATACCAATCTGCCGCTGTCCATCAGCGCCGACGGCAAGACTCAGCATCAGTCTGTCATCACCGCCATGGACGCCGCCGGTAAACTCGGTTTCAGCCACCTGCGCATGACCACAGTCGAGGCGGCGCCGCCCGCACCTTGATGGCCATGTCCGATCGCTTGCTCGCCGCGTGGTACCAAGGTCATCCGGCCTTGAAGCTGTTGCAGCCGCTGGAGTGGCTGTATCGGCGCGTGGTTATGAACAAGCGCAAGCGTTTTCTGGCGGGTGAGGGCGAGATCTATCAACCACCGGTGCCGCTGATCGTAGTGGGTAATATCACCGTCGGCGGCACCGGCAAGACGCCGCTGATTCTGTGGATGATCCAGCACTGCCAGCGCAGCGGTTTGCGGGTCGGCGTGGTCAGTCGGGGTTACGGCGCCAAACCGCCGCAACTGCCTTGGCGGATTGAGGCGGATCAAAGCGCCGATATTGCAGGCGACGAACCGCTGTTGATCGTCCAGCGTACCGGCGTTCCGTTGATGATCGACCCCGACCGCAGCAGCGCCGTCAAAGCCCTGCTGGCGAGTGAGCCACTGGACCTGATCCTGTCCGACGACGGCATGCAGCATTACCGATTGGCCCGCGACCTTGAACTGGTGCTGATCGACGCCGCCCGAGGTTTGGGCAACCAGCGCTGCCTGCCCGCCGGGCCGTTGCGTGAGCCGGCCGAGCGCCTGCAAAGCGTCGACGCGGTGCTCTACAACGGTGCCGATGCCGATCGCGACGGCGGTTTTGCCTTCCAGCTTCAACCCACCGAATTGATCAATCTGCAAAGTGGCGAACGGCGTCCCCTCGACCACTTTCCCGCTGGCCAGGCGCTGCACGCCGTGGCCGGGATTGGCAATCCGCAGCGTTTCTTCACAACCCTCGAAACGCTACACTGGCAGCCAGTCCCGCATGCGTTTGCCGACCACGCCGAATACAGCGTGCAGGCCTTGAATTTCACACCGTCATTGCCGTTGGTGATGACCGAAAAGGACGCGGTGAAGTGCCGCGCCTTCGCCGCCGCCGATTGGTGGTACCTGGCGGTCGATGCTGCGCCATCGCCGGCCTTCGTGGCCTGGTTCGATACGCAGTTGATGCGCCTGTTGCCGGCTCGTCTTTTGCCTTAAATCCATTTATCCAGGGAATGCTCATGGACACCAAATTGCTCGATATCCTCGCTTGCCCGGTCTGCAAAGGCCCGCTCAAGCTCAGCGCCGACAAAACCGAGCTGATCAGCAAGGGCGCAGGCCTGGCTTACCCGATTCGCGACGGCATCCCGGTGATGCTCGAAACCGAAGCCCGCACCCTGACCACCGACGAGCGTCTGGATAAATGACCACAGCCTTTACCGTTGTCATTCCATCGCGTTACGCCTCCACCCGCTTGCCGGGCAAACCGCTGCTGCTGATCGCCGGCAAGCCGATGATCCAGCACGTCTGGGAACAGGCGAGCAAAAGCAGTGCTCAGCGCGTGGTGGTTGCCACTGACGATGCGCGCATCGTCGAGGCCTGCAACGGGTTTGGCGCTGAAGTGGTGCTGACCCGCGAAGATCACAATTCCGGCACCGACCGTTTGGCCGAAGTCGCCGCGAAGCTGGGCCTGGCGCCCGACGCCATTGTGGTCAACGTTCAGGGTGACGAACCGCTGATCCCGCCAAGCGTGATCGATCAGGTTGCCGCCAACCTGGCCGCCCACACCGAAGCGCGCATGGCCACGCTGGCCGAGCCGATCGAAGACGTGGAAACCCTGTTCAATCCCAATGTGGTCAAGGTTGTCAGCGACCTTAATGGCCTGGCGTTGACCTTCAGTCGTGCCACGTTGCCGTGGGCCCGGGACGCGTTCGCCAAAAGCCGCGAGCAATTGCCGGAAGGCGTGCCGTATCGTCGGCACATCGGTATCTATGCCTATCGCGCCGGTTTCCTGCATGACTTCGTTAGCTGGGGCCCGTGCTGGCTGGAAAATACCGAATCCCTGGAACAGCTGCGTGCCTTGTGGCACGGCGTGCGGATTCACGTTGCCGACGCGCTGATCGCACCGCCGACCGGCGTCGATACCGTGGAAGACCTTGAGCGCGTTCGTCGCCTGCTGGAGGCCTGATGCGGGTTTTGTTCGTCTGCCTGGGCAACATCTGCCGTTCGCCCACGGCTGAAGGCGTGTTGCGACACAAACTGCGCGAAGCGGGGCTGGCCGATCAAATCGAAGTCGCCTCCGCTGGCACCGGTGACTGGCACGTCGGCAAAGCCCCGGACAAGCGCAGCCAGGCGGCGGCCAAGCTGCGCGGTTATGACCTGTCCGCTCAGCGCGCCCAGCAAGTGTCCCGCGCCGATTTCGCCACCTACGACCTGATTCTGGCGATGGACCACAGCAACCTGCGCAACCTGAAAGCCTTGCAACCGGCCAAGGGCAAGGCCGAACTGGACCTGTTCCTGCGTCGCTATCAGTCGGAAATCGATGAAGTGCCGGATCCGTATTACGACGGCGACCAAGGCTTCGAGCAGGTGCTGGACCTGATCGAGCGCGCCAGTGATTTGCTGGTGATCGAATTGAAGGGACGGTTATGAGTTTGCAGGTGCGCGCCCAGGTTTCGCTCAAACCGTTCAACAGCTTTGGCGTCGACGTTCAAGCCCGGCTGTTTGCCGAAGCCCACAACGATGCAGACGTGCGTGAAGCCCTGGCTTACGCGGTGGAACATGACGTGCCGCTGCTGGTGATTGGCGGTGGCAGCAACCTGCTGCTGACGGCCGATATCCAGTCGCTGGTGCTGCGCATGGCCACGCGCGGGATTCGCATCCTGAGCGACGACGGCAGCAAAGTCGTGATCGAAGCCGAGGCCGGCGAGCCTTGGCATCCGTTCGTGCAGCACACCCTGGCGCAGGGTTTGTCGGGGCTGGAGAACCTCAGTCTGATTCCCGGCACCGTCGGCGCGGCACCGATGCAGAACATCGGCGCCTATGGTGTGGAGATCAAAGACGTATTCGCCGGCCTGACTGCGCTGGATCGCCAGACCGGCAACCTGCGGGACTTCACCCTGGAAGAATGCAACTTCGCCTACCGCGACAGCCTGTTCAAGCAGGAACCGGGGCGTTGGTTGATCCTGCGGGTTCGGTTCATCCTGGACCGCGCCGCGCACCTGCATCTGGAATACGGACCGGTGCGCCAGCGCCTGACCGAGCAAGGTATCGATCACCCGACCGCCACCGATGTCAGCCAGGCGATATGCAGCATCCGCAATGAAAAGCTTCCAGACCCGGCAGTGCTGGGCAATGCCGGCAGCTTCTTCAAGAATCCGTTGGTGCCAGCGGCGCTCGTCGCGCAACTCAAAGGTGAATACCCGGATCTGGTGGCCTACGCGCAACCCGACGGGCAGATGAAACTGGCGGCGGGCTGGCTGATCGAACGGGCCGGCTGGAAAGGTTTCCGTGATGCCGACGCCGGTGTGCATAAATTGCAGGCGTTGGTGCTGGTCAACTACGGCAACGCGACCGGTCTGCAATTGCTGAACCTGGCACAACGCATCCAGAAAGACATTTCAGAACGTTTTCATGTTGACCTGGAAATGGAGCCCAATCGGTATTGAGGCTACGCTTTCAAGACTGATCTCAAAGCCCTGCACACGTTTAACGGTGCAGGGCTTTTTTGTTAATGCTGGGTTAACTTAGCCACCTAACGATGCAAACGTTTGCTCCACCAAAGGCCCGATGCAGGCGCTATCGTCCGCATAAGAGAGCCTCATTAGCCTGAGCCGATCTGCGTGATGCCAACCGCCAACCCCACTGGCGGCAGATTGCTCGACCCCATAACCAATAACTATGCGGGCGTGCCCATGAATACCCTGAAGCTTAACGGTCAAGACTACAAAATGGATGTGCCGGACGAGATGCCGCTGCTGTGGGCTATTCGCGATGTAGCGGGCGGCCATCCAGGCACGAAATTCGGTTGCGGCATGGGGCTGTGCGGTGCCTGTACGATTCATATCGACGGCCAGCCTGCGCGGGCGTGCATCACGCCGATCAGTTCCGTGAACGGGCAGAACGTCACCACCATCGACGAATTGCACCACGACCCGATCGGGCAAGTCGTCCAGCAAGCCTGGCTCGACACTGCCGTGGCCCAGTGCGGTTTCTGCCAGGGCGGGCAGATCATGTCGGCGACAGCGCTGCTCAAGACCAACCCGAACCCCAGCGACGAACAGATCGAAGAGGCGATGGTCGGCAACATTTGCCGCTGCGGCACGTACAACCGCATCAAGACCGCCATCCGCCAGGCATCCACTCACCTGAAGGAGGCCAAGGCATGAGCCAGTTACCGAATGATTTCGCGCTGAGCAACCTCAGTCGTCGCGGTTTCCTCAAAGGCGTTGGCGCCACCAGTGCGTTGGTTTTGGTGGCGAGTTGGGGCTGGCAAGACGCTTTCGCTGCGGAGAAAGAGAAGAAATTTTTCGGCGCCGATGGCATGCCCAACGGCTGGATCGACGATCCCAAGGTGTACGTCAGCATCGCCGCTGACGGCATAGTGACGGTGGTCTGCAACCGCTCGGAAATGGGCCAGGGTGTGCGCACCAGCCTGACGATGGTGGTGGCTGATGAGCTGGAAGCCGATTGGGCGATGATGAAGGTGCAACAGGCTCCGGGCGACGAAGTGCGTTTCGGCAACCAGGACACCGATGGCTCGCGCAGCATGCGCCACTGGTACGAGCCGATGCGTCGCTGCGGTGCTGCCGCGCGGACCATGCTTGAACAAGCCGCTGCAAATCAGTGGAAAGTGCCGGTCAGCGAATGCCATGCGCAACTGCATAAGGTCATCCATAAACCGTCCGGTCGTGAGCTGGGATACGGCGCCTTGGCCGCCGCTGCCGGTGCGTTGGCAGTGCCAGCGCGTGACAGCCTGCGACTCAAGCAACCGTCGGAATTCCGCTACATCGGCAAGGAAGGCACCAGGGCTATCGACGGTGCCGACATCGTCAATGGCCGCGCTATTTACGGTGCAGACGTACATTTCGACGGCATGCTCTACGCCACCATTGCGCGCCCAGCGGTGTACGGCGGCAAGGTTAAATCCGTGGACTCCAGCGCCGCGATGAAAGTCCCGGGCGTGATCAAGGTCGTGCAGATCGAAGGCCATCCGCTGCCGTCGGAGTTTCAGCCGTTGGGCGGCGTGGCCGTGGTGGCCAGCAATACCTGGGCGGCGATCAAGGGCCGCGAAGCGCTGAAAATCGAGTGGGATGATGGCCCCAACGCCAGTTACGACTCGATCGCCTACCGCAAGGAAATTGAGGCTGCATCCCTCAAACCCGGCAAAGTGGTGCGCAATACCGGCAACATCGACGAAGCCATGGGCAGTGCCAACAGCACGCTCGAAGCCTCCTATTACCTGCCGCACCTGACGCAGGCGCCCATGGAACCAATGGTCGCCATCGCCCGCTTCAAGGACGGTGTGTGCGAAGCCTGGGCCCCAAGCCAGGCACCTCAAGTCTCCCGTGAACGAATTGGCGAACGCCTTGGCATTCCGTTCGATAACGTCACCTTTAACGTCACCTTGCTGGGCGGTGGTTTCGGTCGTAAATCCAAACCGGACTTCATCATCGAAGCCGCGATCCTCGCCAAGGAATTCCCTGGCAAGGCAGTGCGGGTGCAATGGACCCGTGAAGACGACATCCACTGTTCCTATTTCCACACGGTGTCGGCCGAGTACCTGAAAGCCAGCCTGAACAAGGACGGCCTGCCGTCCGGCTGGTTGCACCGCACCGTGGCGCCAAGCATCACCGCGTTGTTTGCGCCGGGCATGAACCATGAGGCGGCCTTCGAGCTGGGCATGGGTTTTACCAACATGGCTTACGCGATTCCCAACGTGCGCCTGGAAAACCCGGAAGCGGCGATTCACACACGCGTCGGCTGGTATCGCTCGGTGTCGAACATTCCTCACGGGTTTGCGATTCAGAGCTTTGTCGATGAGCTGGCGCACAAGGCCGGCCAGGATCCTCTCAAGTACCAGATCAAGTTGCTCGGCCCGGACCGGCAGATCGATCCGCGCACCTTGAGTGAAGAGTGGAACTACGGCGAATCCCCCGAGCGTTATCCGATCGACACGGCGCGGATGCGCACGGTGCTGGAAACCGCCGCCAAAGCCGCCGGTTGGGGCCGCGAGTTGCCCAAGGGCCGAGGCCTGGGGCTGGCGGTGCATTACAGTTTCGTGACCTATGTGGCGGCGGTGATCGAGGTCGAAGTCAAAGACGACGGCACGCTGATCGTGCACAAGACCGACATCGCGGTGGATTGCGGTCCGCAGATCAACCCCGAGCGGATTCGTGCGCAGTTCGAAGGCGCCTGTGTCATGGGCCTGGGCAACGCTGTGCTGGGGGAAATCAGCTTCAAGGACGGCAAGGTCCAGCAGGACAACTTCCATATGTACGAAGTGGCGCGCATGTCCCTGGCACCGAAGGAGGTCGCGGTTCATCTAGTTACGCCGCTAGGCAACGTGCCATTGGGTGGTGTCGGTGAGCCGGGCGTACCACCGATCGCACCTGCGCTGTGCAACGCAATCTTTGCCGCCACCGGCAAGCGCATCCGGGACCTGCCGGTTCGCTATCAGCTGCAAGGTTGGCAGAAGGCGCAAGCCTGATGGACAGCGTCGATCTGAACGTCCTGCGCAGCGTGCTCGAATGGCGCCGCGCCGGTCAGCGGGTGGTGTTGTACAGCGTGGTCCAGACCTGGGGCACCGCGCCGCGAGCACCTGGCGCCATGCTGGCCTTGCGTGAAGATGGCGTGGTGATTGGCTCGGTGTCCGGCGGGTGTGTCGAGGACGATTTGATTGCCCGGCTGCACGACGGTCGTATTCCAGCCGATGGGCCGCCGGTGCAATTGATCACTTACGGCGTCACCCGCGAGGAGGCGGCACGCTTCGGTTTGCCGTGCGGTGGGACCTTGCGCCTGACCGAGGAACGGGTCGGCGACCCGGCTTGGGTCGCCAAGTTGCTGGCGCGCTGCGAGGCGCATGAAATCGTGGCTCGCTCACTCTGTGTCGAGACGGGTGAAGTCATGCTGCAACCGGCTGACAAGACGGATGTCCTGACGTTCGATGGCAAGACGTTGCGAGCCATTTACGGCCCACGCTGGCGGTTGCTGCTGATCGGTGCGGGGCAGTTGTCCCGGTATGTCGCCGAGATGGCGCGGCTGCTGGATTTCGAAGTGCTGATCTGCGATCCGCGCACCGAGTTCGTTTACGGCTGGGAAGAGCAGCACGGGCGATTTGTTTCGGGCATGCCCGATGACGCGGTGCTCAGCATCCAGACTGACGAGCGTACGGCCATCGTCGCGCTGACCCACGATCCTCGGCTCGATGACATGGCGCTGCTCACGGCGCTGGACTCCAAAGCGTTTTATGTCGGTGCGCTGGGTTCCCGGGCCAACAGCCTTAAGCGCCGGGATAACCTCGCTCAGCTAGGCTTGTCACATGAGGCAATCGAGCGGCTGCATGGTCCGATCGGTTTGCACATCGGCAGCCACACACCGGCGGAAATCGCCTTGTCGCTGCTGGCTGAAATCGTGGCGATCAAGAACGGCGTCGAGCTCAAGCAGAAGAAGCCGTTGCAGGAGGTGGTATGAGTGAACCGATCGGCGTCATCGTTTTGGCTGCGGGGCAGGGCAGTCGGTTTCGACAGGTGGCCGGTGCCGAGAGGGACAAGCTGGTGGCGGATTGCACGGGGCGCGAGGGTGCTGTTCATTCGATGATCGAGCAAGTGCTGGTGAATTTGCCGGCCGCCCTTGAGAAGCGCGTCCTGGTGACCACTGTGGATCGACCGCAAGTGATTCGCATGGCCAAGGCTTATGGCTGCGAGATTGTGCTGACCGAATCGACCGGCATGGGCGACAGCATCGCGGCCGGGGTGGCGGCGTGTCCGCAGCTTGGCGGCTGGCTGATTGTGCTGGGGGATATGCCGTTCATCCTTCCAGCGAGTATTGAACGTGTGGTGGCGGAGATTGCTGATGACGCCGTCAGTGTTCCGGTGCATCAAGGTGAGTTTGGGCATCCGGTGGGATTTGGGCGCAGCTTCGGTCCGGCGTTGATGGCGTTGTCCGGTGATCGCGGGGCCAAGGCGTTGTTTGCGCAGGCGAGGGTAGTCGAGGTGGTCGTGGACGATCCCGGGGTGTTGTGGGATGTGGATGTTCCACAGAAATTGATCTTCCGGTAGCCTCGACACAGATCCAATGTGGGAGCGGGCTTGCTCGCGAAAGCGGTGGCTCAGCTTGCATCAATGTTGAATGTTAAACCGCTTTCGCGAGCAAGCCCGCTCCCACATTGGATCACCGTGATATTTACGGGCATAAAAAAGCCCCGCCTGGATCACCAGGCGGGGCTTTTTAGTGGCCGATGGAATCAGACGAGAGGTTTAGGCTCGTGTTCTTTTTCCAGGGCTTGCTCGTGTTGCTCTACCGCTTCCTGAACGGAGCGCGGTGCTTCGTCGATCACCGATTCAGCGGGTTCGGCAGCAGCGACTTCAGCAACCGGGGCAGGTGCTGCCTCGACGACTTCAGCGACAACCGGTGCTGGTTCGACAGCCGTCGGAGCAGCAGCGGCAGCCAGTTCGGCTTCCTTCTGCAGACGCTCCTCTTCACGCTTGCGACGACGCACTTCACGCGGATCGTTCGGCGCACGGCCACTTGGCGTCAGGGCGCTGACAGGGGCGGCTTCGACTTCCGGTGCAGCCACTTCGGCAACAACCGGCGCTTCAACCACCGGGGCAGGCTCGGCAGCAGCAACCACTGGTTCGGACACCATGGCCTCGGCTACTGGCGCTTCGGCGGCGGCTGGCTCGGCAACCCAGTTGAACGCGGTTTGCTCTTCGCGAACTTCACGGACAGCTTCGGTCACTGTTTCGGAGGCTGTTTCGACAACCGGTTCTGCGGCAACCACTGGCTCAGCAGCAGCTTCAACGACAGGCTGTGCTTCACGAACCGGGGCGACTTCGATTTCCGGAGCGGCGGTGGCTTCGACCGGAGTCGTTGCTTCAACCACTGGCGCTTCCACTGGAGCGGTTTCCAGGGTGGCGGCAGTCGCGCGTTCGGCTTGCTCGTTAGCCTGTGCTTCGGCTGGAGCACTGATCACGGTGCTGGCAACGGCTGCGGTAACAGCCAGGCCGGCGGCCAGATCGGCAGCGCTTGGCGCTTCGTTGGTTTCGGCAGCTTCGTTACCTTCGGCGGACTCGGATTCTTCCGAACCTTCGATCACATTACCGTTGGCATCGCGCTGACGCTCACGACGGTTGCTGCGACGACGCTGGCCACGGGAGCGGCGGCGTGGACGATCGCCTTCGGCGCCTTCCTGACCGTCTTCCTGCAGTTGCTCTTCGTTGGTAACCAGCTCTTCTTCAGCTACTGCGGCAGTGGCTTGCTCGGCACGTGGCTGGCGTTCTTCACGCGGTGGGCGTGGAGCACGTTCTTCGCGTGGCTGACGAGCTGGACGCTCTTCAGCGGTAGCAGTAACAGTAGCAGCAGCGGCCGGAGCAGCATCAAGAGGCTCGCGCAGTTCACGAACCGGACGCTCTTCACGATCGCCACGTGGCTTGCGATCTTCGCGAGGAGCGCGCGGTGCACGTTCTTCACGAGGGGCACGTGGTGCGCGCTCTTCACGTGGAGCGCGTTCTTCGCGGGCGACTGCTACTGCTGGCGTTTCTTCGCGGGCTTCGCGTGGCTCACGTGGTGCGCGCTCTTCACGCGGTGCACGTTCCTCGCGAGGCTTGCGCTCTTCATCGCGGCGACCGTTACGGTTGCGGCTCTGCTGACGACCGTTGCGACGCTCTTCGTTGCGGGCCGGACGCTCGGTGGTCGCCGGTTTTTCAACCACAACCGGAGCAGCAGGCTCTTCCTTGCTCGCGAACAGGCTGACCAGCGACTTCACCAGGCCTTTGAACAGGCTTGGCTCTGGCGCGGCGGCCGGTGCGGCAACAGGGGCGGCAGCGACGACTTCGCTCGGAACCGGAGCGTTGGCGCGGGCCGGAGCGGTCTTGACCGCGGCTTCCTGGCGAACCAGGGTGCGGGTCGCAGCGGCTGGCTGGACTTCTTCGACTTCGGCAGCGGCAGCAGCGATTTCGTAGCTGGACTGGCCGACTGCGGCTTCCGGGCTGTCATCGCGCAAACGCTGCACTTCGAAGTGCGGCGTTTCGAGGTGATCGTTCGGCAGAATGACGATGCGGGCACGGGTGCGCAGTTCGATCTTGGTGATCGAGTTGCGTTTTTCGTTGAGCAGGAACGCGGCGACCGGGATCGGCACTTGGGCGCGAACTTCGGCAGTGCGGTCTTTCAGGGCTTCTTCTTCGATCAGACGCAGAATCGCCAGCGACAGCGATTCAACGTCACGGATGATGCCGGTGCCGTTGCAACGCGGGCAAACGATGCCGCTGCTTTCGCCCAGCGATGGACGCAAGCGCTGACGGGACATTTCCAGCAGGCCGAAGCGCGAGATGCGACCGACTTGCACGCGAGCGCGGTCGGCTTCCAGGCATTCGCGGACTTTCTCTTCCACGGCGCGCTGGTTCTTGGCAGGGGTCATGTCGATGAAGTCGATGACGATCAGGCCGCCGATGTCGCGCAAGCGCAACTGACGGGCGATTTCTTCGGCGGCTTCAAGGTTGGTCTGCAGAGCGGTTTCTTCGATGTCGCTGCCTTTGGTGGCGCGCGCCGAGTTGATGTCGATGGACACCAGGGCTTCGGTCGGATCGATAACGATGGAGCCGCCGGAAGGCAGTTCAACGACGCGCTGGAAAGCGGTCTCGATCTGGCTTTCGATCTGGAAACGGTTGAACAGCGGAACGCTGTCTTCGTACAGCTTGATCTTGCTGGCGTACTGCGGCATCACCTGGCGGATGAAGGTCAGGGCTTCGTCCTGGGCTTCAACGCTGTCGATCAGCACTTCGCCGATGTCCTGGCGCAGGTAATCGCGGATGGCGCGGATGATCACGTTGCTTTCCTGGTAGATCAGGAACGGCGCGGAGCGATCCAGCGAGGCTTCTTTGATGGCGGTCCAGAGTTGCAGCAGGTAGTCGAGGTCCCACTGCATTTCTTCGCTGCTGCGGCCCAGGCCGGCAGTGCGAACGATCAGACCCATGTCGGCTGGGGCAACCAGGCCGTTCAGGGCTTCACGCAGTTCGTTGCGCTCTTCACCTTCGATGCGACGGGAGATACCGCCGGCACGCGGGTTGTTCGGCATCAGAACCAGGTAACGACCGGCCAGGCTGATGAAGGTGGTCAGGGCTGCGCCCTTGTTGCCACGTTCTTCTTTTTCGACCTGAACGATGACTTCCTGGCCTTCGCTCAGGACGTCCTTGATGTTGACGCGGCCTTCGGGGGCTTTCTTGAAGTATTCGCGGGAGATTTCTTTGAGGGGCAGGAAGCCGTGGCGCTCAGAGCCGAAATCGACAAAGGCAGCCTCAAGGCTTGGTTCGATGCGAGTAATCCGGCCTTTATAGATGTTGGCCTTTTTCTGCTCGCGTGCACCGGATTCGATGTCCAGGTCGTAGAGGCGCTGGCCATCTACCAGTGCAACACGCAACTCTTCGGGTTGAGTTGCGTTAATCAGCATTCTTTTCATGTAGTACCGTCGGTTTCCGGGCTGCCGGAAACGGCGTTCGGCACACACGACTTCTCATGGTCGGTGTCAGGTGCGTCAGGAGTGGTTGGACACTCCAGTGTCTAGCGAACCCCGACCAATTGGGCCGGCGTCGCGACGTACGCGTCCTGCTTGCTGTGGCTACTTAAGCACTCAGTCAGGAGGAGGAATCAACCAGCGGCTGTGGACGAGATGAAGCGTCTTGATAAAGCCTATTGCTACACAGTCCAGCGGTTGTGCATCTCCACCCTACACGTATCCCTGATAATTCGGGTGCTGCCGCGCGCAGAATCCGCAGCGGGTTGGCATTTACCGTGAGCTCCGAAAGGGGAGGTCACGCATCATGGCTAATTTAGGCGTTGTTTCCGAAGCGTTCGCTCGGGGTTGTTCGTAGCTGACTGCACTTTGTGAACTGGCCGTGAATATTTGCTCGCAAGGCGAGTGAAAACTCTGCTTTGCGGCATGCTTCAGGCCTCATGTCACCTGCGCTCGTTACAACTGCAAACTCTACCGTTTCGTAGCGAAAGCGCCGTAGGACGGCCTCTCGTCCTCGTGAATTGCGTTGGTCAGGGCCGGTTTTTGACCGTTAGTCCGCTGTCCAGGCCACTTTTGGCGGCGTTCGCGACTATAGCAGCAATGATTAAGTGCTTCAATTCCATAAAAAATTGTTATCATCCGCGCCATGACGACTACTGCCCCTTCGACCCCAGCCGTACAACTGCTGGAGGTCTCGCCGGAATATGCCGGCCAACGTATTGATAACTTCCTTCTCGCTCGGCTCAAAGGCGTGCCCAAGACCTTGATTTACCGCATTTTGCGCAAAGGCGAAGTGCGAGTGAACAAAGGTCGGATCAAGCCCGAATACAAGCTGCAGGCGGGCGATATCGTGCGCGTACCGCCGGTTCGCGTGCCCGAGCGCGACGAGCCGGTACCGCTGGCCCAAGGCTTGCTCCAGCGTCTCGAAGCCTCGATTGTCTTCGAAGACAAGGCATTGATCGTGATCAACAAGCCTTGCGGCATCGCGGTTCATGGCGGCAGCGGCCTGACTTACGGGGTGATCGAAGCCTTTCGTCAGTTGCGTCCCGATTGCAAGGAGCTCGAACTGGTTCACCGTCTCGACCGTGACACCTCCGGCCTGCTGATGATCGCCAAGAAGCGCAGCATGCTGCGTCACTTGCATACGGCATTGCGCGGCGATGGCGTCGATAAGCGCTACATGGCGCTGGTCCGCGGCAACTGGGCGGCCTCGATCAAGCAAGTCCGGGCGTCGCTGGGTAAGAGCAACCTGCGCTCCGGCGAGCGCATGGTCGAGGTCGACGAGGAGGAGGGCAAGGAGTCCGTGACCGTGTTCAAGGTCCTGCGTCGTTTTGGCGACTTTGCCACCCTGATCGAAGCCAAACCGATTACTGGCCGGACTCACCAGATCCGCGTCCATACCCTCCATGCCGGGCATTGCATTGCCGGTGACACCAAGTACGGCGATGAAGGCTTCAGCAAAGAGATTCGCGACCTGGGCGGAAAGCGCCTGTTCCTGCACGCCTACATGCTGACCGTGCCGCTGCCGGATGGTGGTGAGCTGAAGTTGCAGGCGCCGGTCGACGAGATGTGGGCCAAAACCGTGGAGCGCCTGAGTGCACCCATCTGATTACAAGCTGCTGATTTTCGATTGGGACGGCACTCTCGCCGACTCCATTGGTCGGATTGTCGAGTCGATGCATGTCGCGTCCGAGCGATCCGGATTTCAGTTGCGCGATGATCTTGCTGTCAAAGGCATCATCGGTCTGGGTCTACCGGAAGCGATTCGCACGTTGTATCCGGAAATCGGCGACGACGAATTGGTAGCCTTCCGTCAGCACTATGCTGATCACTACATCGCCTCGGAAGCTGTGCCTTCGCCGTTGTTCGAAGGTGTGGTCGAGTCGATGGAAGCGTTTCGCGCCGAGGGTTATCACTTGGCGGTCGCGACCGGCAAGGCTCGTCGCGGGCTGGATCGGGTGCTGAAGTCTCACGGCTGGGAAGATTATTTCGACATCACCCGCGCGGCCGACGAAACCGCCAGCAAACCCCATCCGCTGATGCTTGAGCAGATCCTCGCTCACTGCGAGGTTCGCCCGGAGCAGGCGCTGATGGTGGGCGATTCGTCCTTTGACTTGCAGATGGCGCGCAACGCCGGCATGGATTCGGTGGCCGTCAGCTATGGCGCGCAATCGATCGAAGCGTTGAAATTATTCGAGCCGGCACTGGCCATTGATCGTTTTTCAGAATTGCATGCCTGGCTGAGTCAGCGGGCTTAATAGGTTTTTGCTGGGGTACATGTCATGACCGACGAATGGAAAGCGCCCGCCAAGGCGAGCGCAGAGAGCGGTGACGAGAAAAGCTGGAAGCTGCTGGAAAAGACCCTGCTGGCTGGTGTGCAGGAGCAGCGCCGGTCCCGTCGCTGGGGGATTTTCTTCAAGCTGCTGACCTTTGTGTACCTGTTTGGCGCGTTGGTCCTGTTCACGCCGCTGATGGACATGGAAAAAGCTGCCACCCGCAGTGGCAGCTACACCGCTCTGATCGACGTGACCGGCATGATCGCCGACAAGGAGCCTGCCAGCGCTGACAATATCGTTGGCAGTCTGCGTGCAGCCTTTGAGGATGAGAAGGTCAAGGGTGTGATCCTGCGGATCAACAGCCCGGGCGGCAGTCCGGTGCAGTCGGGTTATGTGTACGACGAAATCGTTCGCCTGCGCGGTCTGCATCCCGATACCAAGGTCTACGCGGTGATCTCGGACCTCGGCGCTTCCGGTGCTTACTACATCGCCAGCGCGGCCGATCAGATCTACGCCGACAAGGCGAGCCTGGTGGGTTCCATTGGCGTGACGGCGGCCGGTTATGGCTTTGTCGGGACGATGGAGAAGCTGGGTGTCGAGCGTCGCACTTACACCTCCGGCGAGCACAAATCGTTCCTCGATCCGTTCCAGCCGCAGAAGCCTGAAGAAACTCAGTTCTGGCAGGGCGTGCTCGATACCACTCATCAGCAGTTCATCAGCAGCGTCAAAAAAGGGCGTGGCGACCGCCTCAAGGACAAGGAACATCCGGAGCTGTTCTCCGGGTTGGTATGGTCCGGCGAGCAGGCGCTGCCGCTGGGCCTGATCGATGGCCTGGGGAATGCCAGTTCGGTGGCGCGTGACGTGATTGGCGAGAAGGAGTTGGTGGATTTCACCGTTCAGGAATCGCCGTTCGATCGTTTCTCGAAAAAACTGGGTGCCAGCGTGGCTGAGCATCTGGCGATGTGGATGGGCTTCCAGGGGCCTTCGTTGCGCTGATTCTCCTGTCACATAAAAAAACCGGCTTTTGCCGGTTTTTTTTAAAGTCAAAAGATCGCAGCCTCGTTTCACTCGACAGCTCCTACAGGGGTACGCATTTCAATGTAGGAGCTGTCGAGTGAAACGAGGCTGCGATCTTTTGATCTTTAAGGTATCTGCACGCCTTCGGTCAGCAACATGTCCACCAGGCGAATCAATGGCAGGCCGATCAGACTGGTGGCGTCAGGGCCTTCGGTGCTTTGAAACAGGCTCACCCCCAAACCTTCGGCTTTGAAGCTGCCAGCGCAGTCATAGGGCTGTTCCGCGCGCAGGTAGCGTTCAATGCGCGCGGTATCGAGTGTGCGCATGTGTACGGTGAACGGCACGCAGTCGACCTGGCATTCACCAGTCTGGCTGTTGAGCAGTGCCAGGCCGGTGAGGAAGGTCACGCTGGCACCGCTCGAAGCCAGCAATTGTTCGCGGGCCTTTTCGAAGGTGTGCGGTTTGCCGATAATCCGCTCGCCAAGCACCGCGACCTGGTCGGAGCCGATGATCAGATGAGCGGCGTGGCTGCCGGCCAGCGCACGTGCTTTTTCCTCGGCGAGGCGCTTGACCAGCTCGATGGCGGACTCGCCCGGGCGATGGCTTTCGTCGATATCCGGCGAGCTGCAGGTAAGCGGCAGCTGCAAGCGGGCCAGCAATTCCCGGCGATAAACCGAGCTTGAAGCGAGTAATAAAGGCAGCATGCGCATCTCCAGAAGACAGGCGCGAATTCTAGCGGAGGCTTGCAAGTGACGGACAGGGCTGAATTTCCTTTGACATGGCTGGGGGCATCCCTATAATGCTGCGCCTATGTTGAATGACCCGATTCCACCTCACGTTGACCCGCGCAAATTGGCTGATCGTGGCACCACCCTTCAAGGTGAACTGCTGCTGGCCGATTTGGAGAGACTCTGCGACCCGCTTTCCGACACTGTCGGTACGGTGCAGGCTAAATTCGTTTTTGAACGAGATGAACGTAAGTCTGTGGTAATCCACAGCTTTATCGACACCGAGGTCAAAATGGTTTGCCAGCGTTGTCTTGAGCTGGTCACCCTGCCGATCCATAGCGAATGCAGTTATGCTGTGGTGAAGGAGGGTGCGAATACCCAGTCGTTGCCGAAAGGTTATGACGTGCTGGAACTGGGCGAAGATCCTTTGGATCTGCAGTCACTGATCGAGGAGGAGCTTCTGCTCGCCTTGCCCATTGTGCCTGCTCATCATCCGGAAGAATGCCAGCAGCCGGCGGGTCTCGATGAGCCCGAACCGAGCGAGGACGAGGTAACGCGGTCCAACCCGTTCAGTGTATTGGCGCAGTTAAAGCGTGACCCAAACGTTTAGGAGTTAATCAATTATGGCTGTTCAGCAGAACAAAAAATCCCGCTCTGCCCGTGACATGCGTCGTTCGCACGACGCCCTGACGGCAAGCACTCTGTCTGTAGAAAAAACCACCGGTGAAATTCACCTGCGTCACCACGTATCGCCAGAAGGCGTATACCGTGGCCGTAAAGTGATCGACAAGGGCGCTGACGAGTAATCACTTGTCTGCTCAAGTCATCGCGATTGACGCAATGGGCGGGGACTTCGGTCCCCGCAGCATTGTTCAGGCCAGCCTTGCTTGTCTGTCTGCTACGCCCTCGCTGCACCTGACCCTCGTCGGTCAACCCTCCCTTCTTGAAGAATTGCTCTCTGGCCAATCGGCTGTGGATCGCTCGCGCCTGTCGATTGCTCCGGCGTCCGAAGTCATCACCATGGACGAAAAACCTGCTCAAGCCCTGCGCGGCAAGCCCGACTCGTCGATGCGCGTGGCGCTGGAGTTGCTGCGCGATGGCAAGGTCCAGGCCTGTGTCAGTGCCGGCAATACCGGTGCGCTGATGGCGTTGTCGCGGTTTGTGCTCAAGACCTTGCCGGGTATTGATCGGCCGGCGATGGTGGCGGCGATTCCGACGCAGAAGGGTTATTGCCAGTTGCTCGACCTGGGCGCCAATGTCGATTGCAGCGCCGAGCATCTGTTGCAGTTCGCTGTGATGGGGTCGGTGGCGGCGGAAACGCTGGGCATCGTTCGTCCGCGAGTGGCGCTGCTGAACATCGGTACTGAAGACATCAAGGGCAATCAGCAGGTCAAGCTGGCGGCCACCTTGTTGCAGAGTGCTCGCGGCATCAATTACATCGGTTTTGTCGAAGGTGACGGTGTGTACCGTGGCGAGGCGGATGTGGTGGTATGTGACGGTTTTGTCGGCAATATCCTGCTCAAGTCCAGCGAAGGCCTGGCGACCATGATTGCCGGGCGCATCGAAGCCTTGTTCAAGAAAAACCTCGCGTCGAAAGTGGTCGGTGCTTTGGCATTGCCACTGATGAAGCGCTTGCAAGCCGATCTGGCGCCCGCGCGGCATAACGGTGCAAGCTTCCTCGGGTTGCAGGGAATTGTGGTGAAAAGCCATGGTTCGGCGGGGGTTCAGGGCTTGCAGAGTGCGATTCAGCGCGCCTTGATCGAGATCCAGGAAAACCTGCCGGAACGCATTCACGGTCGCCTGGAGGATTTGTTGCTTTAGGCGTTTTCGTCGGACAATGCTTAAATGTGACCGCTCAGTTCAATTTGCCATCCAACTGTCAGTTTCTTGCGTCCCCAAAACGGGACGTCAATTCTCCGACGACAAGATCATTAGGGGCTTGTTACATGTCTGCTTCCCTCGCATTCGTCTTTCCGGGACAGGGTTCGCAGTCCCTCGGCATGCTGGCCGAGTTGGGCGCGCAACATCCGGTTGTCCTCGAAACATTCAAAGAAGCTTCTGATGCTCTGGGTTACGACCTGTGGGCACTGACCCAGCAAGGGCCGGAAGAGCAACTCAATCAAACCGATAAAACCCAGCCGGCCATTCTGACCGCCTCGATTGCCTTGTGGCGTCTGTGGCTGGCTGAAGGCGGCGCGCGTCCGGCTTATGTTGCCGGGCACAGCCTGGGCGAATACAGCGCTCTGGTTGCCGCGGGCAGCCTGAGCCTGGGCGACGCGGTGAAGCTGGTTGAACGCCGTGGTCAGTTGATGCAGGAAGCCGTTCCGGCCGGGCAAGGTGGCATGGCCGCCATTCTCGGTCTGGACGATGCTGATGTGCTGGCAGCCTGTGCCGAAGCGGCGCAAGGCGAAGTGGTCAGTGCGGTCAACTTCAACTCCCCTGGCCAAGTGGTCATCGCCGGTGCCAAGGCTGCGGTCGAGCGCGCCATCGAAGGCTGCAAGGCTCGTGGCGCCAAACGCGCCATGCCGTTGCCGGTCAGCGTGCCGTCCCATTGCGAGCTGATGCGTCCGGCGGCCGAGCGTTTCGCCGAGTCGATCGCAGCGATCGACTGGCAGGCGCCGCAGATCCCGGTGGTTCAGAACGTCAGCGCCACTGTGCCGGCCGATCTGGAAACCCTCAAGCGCGATCTGCTTGAGCAGCTTTACAAGCCTGTGCGCTGGGTCGAATCGGTTCAGGCGCTGGCCGCCAAAGGTGCTACCCAGTTGGTCGAATGCGGCCCGGGTAAAGTGCTGGCTGGCCTGAACAAGCGTTGCGCCGAAGGCGTGTCGACATCCAACCTCAATACCCCCGACGCCTTCGCTGCCGCTCGCGCAGCGTTGGCCTGAATCAGGAGAAGCCTGCATGAGTCTGCAAGGTAAAGTTGCACTGGTCACTGGCGCGAGCCGCGGTATCGGCCAGGCTATCGCCCTGGAACTGGGTCGTCAGGGCGCCATCGTTATCGGCACCGCGACGTCTGCCTCGGGTGCCGAGCGCATTGCCGCTACCCTGAAGGAAAACGAGATTCAAGGCACTGGCCTGGAACTCAATGTCACCAGCGACGAATCCGTTGCTGCAGTACTGGCGAGCATTACATCGCAGTTCGGTGCGCCGGCGATCCTGGTCAACAATGCCGGTATCACCCGCGATAATCTGATGATGCGCATGAAAAATGACGAATGGCATGACGTCGTCGATACCAACCTGAACAGTCTGTTCCGCCTGTCCAAGGGCGTTTTGCGCGGTATGACCAAAGCCCGTTGGGGACGAATTATCAGTATTGGCTCGGTTGTGGGTGCCATGGGCAACGCAGGCCAAGTAAACTACGCAGCCGCCAAGGCCGGTCTGGAAGGTTTCAGCCGATCACTGGCGCGTGAAGTCGGTTCGCGTTCGATTACGGTAAACTCGGTGGCCCCTGGGTTCATCGACACCGATATGACCCGCGAACTGCCCGAGGCACAGCGTGAAGCCTTGCAGACGCAGATTCCGCTGGGCCGTCTGGGGCAAGCTCAAGAGATCGCGTCTGTGGTCGCTTTTCTTGCGTCCGACGGTGCGGCTTACGTTACTGGGGCTACAATCCCGGTGAACGGCGGGATGTACATGAGTTAAATGTGACGGATCGCTTCAAAAAAATGTCATACGAGCTGTCTAAAATCCGTTATAAAGCTGCAATCTATTTATAGGCAGAGGGTCGTCGGGTTTGAGGAGTGAAGCTTTCAGTTGAAAAACTGAAAAGTCTTTCTATACACTTACCCACTGGCCAGCTGCCTGAATTTGTCCATTAGGAGTGAAAACAAGGTATGAGCACCATCGAAGAGCGCGTCAAGAAAATCGTTGCTGAGCAACTGGGCGTTAAAGAAGAAGAAGTGGTCAACACTGCTTCCTTCGTTGAAGACCTGGGTGCCGACTCCCTTGACACTGTTGAGCTGGTGATGGCTCTGGAAGAGGAATTCGAGACCGAAATCCCTGACGAAGAAGCTGAGAAGATCACTACTGTACAAGCCGCAATCGATTACGTTACTAACCACCAGGCTTAATAGCTTGTAATCGTTGCTTGCTGTCATGGAAAAACCGCACTGCCATCACGGCGTGCGGTTTTTTCTTTAGGCCTGATGCAAAGTCGTCATTTGAAAAAGGAGAGTGCTGTGTCGCGTAGACGCGTCGTAGTCACCGGTATGGGTATGTTGTCGCCACTGGGCACGGATGTGCCGAGCAGTTGGCAGGGCATTCTGGCTGGCCGCAGTGGCATTGGTCTGATCGAACACACCGACCTTTCTGCCTATTCCACCCGTTTTGGCGGCTCGGTAAAGGGCTTCAATGTCGAGGAATACCTGTCGGTCAAGGAAGCTCGCAAGCTCGACCTGTTCATTCAGTACGGTCTGGCCGCAGGTTTTCAGGCAGTTCGTAACTCTGGTCTGGAAGTCACCGACGCCAACCGTGAGCGTATTGGCGTGGCCATGGGTTCGGGTATTGGCGGACTGACCAATATCGAAGAAACCAGCCGCACACTGCATGATTCCGGCCCACGACGGATTTCTCCGTTTTTCGTGCCTGGCTCGATCATCAATATGATTTCCGGTTTCCTGTCCATCCATCTGGGCGCACAGGGACCTAACTACGCCATCGCCACCGCGTGTACCACCGGTACGCACTGCATCGGCATGGCGGCACGCAACATCATGTACGACGAAGCCGACGTGATGATTGCCGGCGGCGCTGAAATGGCAGCTTGCGGTCTGGGCATGGGCGGCTTCGGTGCCTCCCGCGCACTGTCGACCCGCAACGAAGAACCGACCCGCGCCAGCCGTCCATGGGACAAGGGCCGTGATGGCTTCGTGCTGTCCGACGGCGCCGGCGCTCTGGTTCTGGAAGAGCTGGAGCACGCCAAGGCTCGTGGTGCGACGATCTACGCCGAGCTGATCGGCTTTGGCACCAGTGGCGATGCCTACCACATGACGTCGCCACCGGCTGATGGTGCAGGGGCTGCACGTTGCATCACCAATGCGCTGCGCGATGCCAAGATCAATGGCGATCAGGTTCAGTACATCAACGCCCACGGCACCTCGACGTCGGCCGGCGACCTTGCCGAAGCCCGTGCGATCAAGTCGGTGTTCGGCGATCACGCTTACAAGCTGGCGGTCAGTTCGACCAAGTCCATGACCGGTCACCTGCTGGGTGCGGCGGGCGCGGTCGAGGCGATCTTCAGTGTGCTGGCGATCAACAGCCAGGTAGCACCGCCGACCATCAACCTTGATGAGCCGGACGAAGGTTGCGACCTCGATTTCGTACCGCATACCGCGCGCAATATGGATATCGATGTGGTGTTGTCCAACTCCTTCGGGTTTGGCGGCACCAACGGCTCGCTGGTGTTCCGCCGGTTCGCTGACTGATGGACAGCTGGGTCGACGGTCAGCCGGCTGACGCTTTGTCGCTGAAGGATCGCGGCCTGGCTTACGGTGATGGTCTGTTCGAGACCATTGCCGTGCGCAACAGCGCTCCGGTGCTGCTGGATCGGCATCTGGTGCGTTTGGTCAAAGGTTGCCAGCGGTTGGCAATTAATCTCGATCATGCGGCTGTCTGCACAGAATTACTGACCTATGCCCAAGCGCTGGGCGAAGGTGTGCTCAAGCTCATTGTCACGCGTGGCGAAAGCGCGCGCGGTTATGCGCCCGATCCTTCGGCTCAGGCGCGCCGCATCATGATGGGCAACCCACCCGCGGTTTATCCTGCTGCCCATGCGGAGCAGGGTGTTCGCCTGTTCCCCTGTGCGACGCGGCTTTCCAAACAGCCTCTGCTCGCCGGACTCAAACACCTGAACCGTCTTGAGCAGGTTATCGCCCGTTCTGAATGGCAAGATACCGATCATGCCGAAGGCTTGATGCTCGATCAGGCCGGGCGCGTCATTGAAGGCGTGTTCAGCAATCTGTTCCTGATCCGCGATGGCGTGCTGATCACGGCTGATTTGAAGCGCTGCGGCGTGGCCGGCGTGATGCGTGCCGAATTATTGTTTCAAGCCGAGTCGTTGGGGATCCCCACGCAAATCACCGATATCACCCTCGATCAGCTGCAATGGGCTGATGAAGTCTTTGTCTGCAACAGCGTGTATGGCGTTTGGCCGGTGCGCGCCTATGCCGCACTAAGCTGGCCGGTTGGTCCGCTCACCCGTAAACTCCAAACCATTGCCCGCGCGCTACTGGATGCTTGATACGTGAGACGTAAATTCTTGCTGCTGCTGGAAACCGGATTGGTTCTGGCAGGGCTGTGTCTGGGCGCTTCCGCCTGGAAAATCCATTCGGCGCTGGAACAGCCGCTGAACATCACTCAGGAAGAGCTGCTGGAAGTGCCCAAAGGCACGACACCGACCCGCACCTTCTATCGACTCGAAGCCGATGGCGTCATCAAGGATGCTTTCTGGCTGCGGGTGTATTGGCGCTTCAATCTCGCCAAACAACCGTTGCACAAGGGCGAATACCGCATGCAGCCCGGCATGACCGTCGAAGGGCTGATTGACCTGTGGAAACGCGGGGAAATAGTTCAGTACAGCCTGACCCTGGTCGAGGGCTGGAATTTCCATCAGGTGCGCGCTGCTCTGGCCAAGGATGAAAAACTCGAAAAGACCCTCGACGGTTTGAGTGATAGCGAGGTGATGGACAAACTCGGCCACACCGGGATTTTTCCGGAAGGGCGATTCTTCCCTGACACCTACCGCTTCGTGCGCGGCATGACCGATGTCGAGCTGCTGAAAAAAGCCTACGACCGCCTCGACGAAGTCCTGGCCAAGGAGTGGAGCCAGCGCGCCGCTGACGTGCCGTACACCGAACCCTATCAGGCGCTGATCATGGCCTCGCTGGTGGAGAAGGAAACCGGCGTGCCGCAGGAGCGCGGGCAAATCGCTGGCGTGTTTGTACGGCGCATGGAAATGGGCATGTTGTTGCAAACGGATCCGACCGTGATCTACGGCCTCGGTGATCGTTACAACGGCAAATTGACTCGCGCCCACCTCAAGGAAGCGACGCCGTACAACACCTACATGATTTCGGGATTGCCGCCGACCCCGATCGCCATGGTCGGCCGCGAAGCGATTCATGCAGCGCTGAATCCGGTGGCGGGCAATAGCCTCTATTTCGTTGCTCGTGGTGATGGCAGCCACGTGTTCTCCGATGATCTGGACGCGCACAATAACGCTGTGCGTGAGTTCCAGATCAAGCGCCGTGCCGACTACCGCTCCAGCCCGGCGCCGGCTACGGCACCAGAGGCGACGGATCAGCAGGCCCCGATTCCGGCTGCTTCGCCCGACACAGCTCCCGAGGCTTTGCCGCAAGTGTCGCCGCAGGAGTCGGTGCAGGAATCGTCGCCAGTGCAGCCTCAAGAGACCCCGCCGGCGCCTGCTCCAGAACCCGCTCAAGAACCCGCAGCCGCACCCGCGCCCGAACCGGATGCAACCGCGCCGCAAAGCCCGCAATGACTCTGACTAAGGACTGCCTGTGACTGGCTTGTTTATTACCCTGGAAGGCCCGGAAGGGGCCGGCAAGAGCACCAATCGCGAATACCTGGCCGAGCGCCTGCGCGCCGCGGGTATCGAGGTCGTGCTGACTCGCGAACCAGGCGGCACGCCGTTGGCCGAGCGGATCCGTGAAGTGCTGCTGGCGCCGGTTGACGAAGTCATGAACCCCGACACCGAGTTGCTGTTGGTGTTCGCCGCGCGAGCCCAGCATCTGGCCGAGGTGATTCGCCCGGCGCTGGCCCGCGGTGCGGTGGTGCTGTGTGATCGCTTTACCGATTCGACCTATGCCTATCAGGGTGGCGGTCGCGGCCTGTCGCTGGAGCGCATCGCGACTTTGGAAGCCTTCGTCCAGGGCGATCTGCGCCCGGACCTGACGTTGATTTTCGATCTGCCGGTGGAAGTGGGCCTGGCCCGCGCCAGCGCTCGCGGTCGTCTGGATCGCTTCGAGCTCGAAGGCCGAACCTTTTTTGATGCGGTGCGCAGTGCTTTCCTCAAGCGTGCCGAAGCCGATCCTGCGCGTTATGTCCTGGTGGATGCCGCCCAGCCGTTGGCACAGGTTCAGCAGGCACTGGATGCCCTGCTGCCACGCCTGTTGGAGTTGACCCGTGGCTGAAGCCTATCCGTGGCAGGACAGTCTCTGGCAGCATTTGGCCGGTCGCAAGCAACATGCCCACGCCTATCTGCTGCATGGCCCGGCCGGAATCGGCAAGCGTGCATTGGCCGAGCGCTTGATGGCCAGTTTGCTGTGCCAGCGTCCGAGCGCTGCCCACGAAGCTTGCGGCGAATGCAAATCCTGTCTGTTGCTCAAGGCCGGCAGTCACCCTGACAACTACATCCTGGAACCGGAAGAAGCCGATAAGGCGATCAAGGTCGATCAGGTTCGTGATCTGGTCAGCTTCGTGGTTCAGACCGCTCAAATGGGCGGTCGCAAAGTGGTGCTGATCGAGCCGGCCGAGTCGATGAACATCAACGCCGCCAACGCTTTGCTCAAAAGTCTTGAAGAACCTTCCGGCGATACTGTTTTGCTGCTGGTCAGTCACCAGACCAGTCGTTTGCTGCCGACGATCAAGAGCCGCTGCCAGCAGCAGGCCTGTCCGCTGCCGAGCGAAGCCATGAGTCTTGCGTGGCTGGCGAAGGCTTTGCCGGATTGTGCGGAAGAAGAGCGTATCGAGTTGCTGACCCTGGCCGCCGGTTCGCCACTGGCCGCCGTCAACTTGCAGGCTCAGGGCGTGCGCGAACAGCGGGCGCTGGTGGTCGATGGCGTGAAGAAGTTGCTCAAGCAGCAACAGTCACCGACGCAACTGGCCGAAGGCTGGAATGCGATTCCGCTGTTGCTGTTGTTCGACTGGTTCTGCGACTGGTCGAGCCTGATCCTGCGTTATCAGCTGACTCAGGACGAAGAAGGTCTGGGGCTGACGGACATGCGCAAGGTGATTCAGTACCTGGCGCAGAAAGCCGGCCAGGACAAAGTCCTGAATATTCAGGACTGGATCCTCGCCCAGCGCCAGAAAGTGATGAGCAAAGCCAACCTCAATCGGGTGTTGTTGCTGGAGGCGCTGTTGGTGCAATGGGTGGGTTTGCCTACCCAGAAGTGACCGTCTGTGCCTAGACTCTGAGCATCTGCAACGGAGGTCAGCATGAATGAACTCGTCAATCCGGGGCCGCGCAACGGCATTTTGTCCCTGACGATCAAGGACAAGTCCGTGCTTTACGCGGCCTACATGCCGTTCATCAAGAACGGTGGCCTGTTTATCCCGACCAACAAGAGCTACAAGTTGGGCGATGAGGTATTCATGCTGCTCAACCTGATGGACGAGCCGGAGAAGATTCCGGTCGCCGGCAAGGTCTCCTGGATCACCCCCAAAGGTGCGCAGGGCAACCGGGCCGCCGGAGTCGGCGTACAATTCAACGATGGCGACAATACCGCGCGCAGTCGAATCGAAACCCATCTGGCCGGAGCCCTGAAGTCCGACCGTCCCACTCATACGATGTAAGTTGCAGCCCTTTTATGCTCGTAGATTCCCATTGCCACCTTGATCGCCTCGACCTCGCCGCCCACGACGGCTCCCTGGATGCCGCACTTGATGCGGCCCGTCAGCGCGGAGTGGGGCACTTTTTGTGTATCGGCGTCAGCGTCGAGAATGCCGCCGACGTCAAAGCCCTGGCTGAACGTTACGACGACGTCGACTGTTCGGTTGGCGTGCATCCGCTGGACGTGCAACCGGGCGCCGCGCCAGCATTGGATTGGCTGTTACGTGAACTCAACCACCCGCGTGTGGTGGCGATCGGTGAAACCGGTCTGGATTACCACTACGAGCCGGAAGCCGCGGAGTTGCAGCAGGAGTCGTTTCGCCTGCATCTGCAAGCGGCGCAGCAGACGGGCAAACCGGTGATCATCCACACCCGTGGTGCCCGCGCCGATACGTTGAACCTCCTGCGTGAAGCGGCGCTGCCCCAGGCTGGCGTGCTGCATTGTTTCACCGAAGACTGGGACATGGCCAAAGCAGCACTGGACATGGGGTATTACATTTCCTTGTCCGGTATTGTCACTTTCCGCAATGCCGACGCGCTGCGTGACGTGGCCAGTAAAGTGCCGGCTGATCGATTGCTGGTGGAAACCGACTCGCCGTATCTGGCACCGATCCCTCATCGCGGCAAACCGAACCTGCCGCAGTACGTGCGCGACGTAGCGGAATTTCTGGCAATGTTGCGAGGTGAGCCCTACGAGCGATTTGCCGAGCAAACCACCGAGAATTTCAAGCGACTGTTTCCGCTGGCGCATGTGAAAGGTTAAATCGCAGGCAAAAAAAACCCGGGTTCTGGGGGGTGAATCCGGGTTAAGACCATTAGGAGTAAAACAAAGGCACGCGGTCCGTTGGTACCTATATCGGCGCAACACTTGGGGGAGATGTCCCGCCGACAGTTGAAGTATTGATCAGTATTGCGCCGAGTCCAGTTTACTGGTCGCGGTTTTTAAACAAATTTGGAATACGGGCGCTTCGGTTGAGTTCTCATTAATCTGCGAGGCTGCCGGAATTCATCAAGAAACACATATATGGTCGGATGATCCGTGCATTTTTGCGCAAGTTAGGCATAATACGCGGCTTCGAATTTTGACCCCAACAGACCTTTTCTTATGCATAAAGAACCTCGTAAGGTCCGTGAGTTTCGTCGCCGCGAGCAAGAAATTCTCGATACCGCGCTCAAGCTGTTCCTCGATCAAGGTGAAGACAGTGTCACCGTCGAGATGATTGCTGATGCCGTCGGTATCGGCAAAGGCACGATCTACAAGCACTTCAAATCTAAGGCCGAGATCTATCTGCGCCTGATGCTCGATTACGAGCGCGATTTGAACGAGCTGTTGCATTCGGCCGATGTCGACAAGGACAAGGAAGCCCTGTCCCGGGCCTACTTCGAATTCCGCATGCGCGACCCTCAACGCTATCGCTTGTTCGATCGCCTGGAAGAAAAGGTGGTCAAGGGTAATCAGGTGCCGGAGATGGTCGAGGAGCTGCACAAGATCCGCGCCTCGAACTTCGAACGCCTGACCCTGCTGATCAAGGGGCGGATCAGCGAAGGCAAGCTTGAAGACGTACCTCCTTACTTCCATTACTGCGCATCCTGGGCGCTGGTGCACGGCGCCGTGGCGCTGTATCACTCGCCGTTCTGGAGCAATGTGCTGGAAGATCAGGAAGGTTTCTTCCAATTCCTGATGGACATCGGTGTGCGCATGGGCAACAAGCGCAAGCGCGATAGCGACACCCCGAGCAGCTGAACCATTCAGTTTCCTTATTGCGCCATTATTTCGCTACGTGGTGCAGTACCGCAGGAATATACTCAGGCATAGGACTTGCTAAAACTTGATTTGTGAGTCAAGTTTTAGCGGTCCGAATATTCTTCCGCCGGAGTAGTCCATGATCGTTGACCGTCAAGGCAGGCGTTTTCGCAATTTGCGAATCAGTCTGACTTCAGCCTGCAATTACGCTTGTACCTATTGCGTGCCCAACGGCAAGCGGTTGGTGGCTGCGCAGGATGAATTGTCGGCCGAGGCCATGGCGCGTGGCGTGGCCTATCTGATTGAAGCAGCGGGCATCGAGCGCTTGCGCATCACCGGCGGCGAGCCGCTGGTCAGCCCCAAACTCGAAACCTTCATGACCGCTGTCGGGCAGATGGGCCTGGCGGACATCAGCCTGACCACCAACGGTCAGCTGCTGGCGAAGAAGCTGCCACTGCTGGTGGATGCCGGCATTCGTCGCATCAACGTTTCCCTCGATACCCTGGATGCCAGCGCTTTTCGCAGCATTGCCCGTGGCGGCGATCTGGCGACGGTGCTCGACGGTATGGATCAAGCCAGCGCCGCCGGCCTGAAGATCAAGGTCAATATGGTGCCGCTGCGTGGGCAGAACCTCGATCAAGTGATGCCGCTACTCGATTACTGTCTGGAGCGCGGCTATGAGCTTCGCTTCATCGAGTTGATGCGCATGGGCCACCTGGCCAGCGACTCCAATGCTTTCCTGCAACAGTTTGTCAGCCTTCAGCAGTTGCTCAGCCTGATCGGCGAGCGCTACGAATACCTTCAGGCCGATGCGCCGGTAGACGCCACCGCCGTGCGTTACCAGATTCCGGGGCAGGGCTACTTCGGCGTGATCGCCAACGAAAGCGTTCCTTTCTGTCGCACCTGTTCGCGGCTGCGCCTGTCCTCCACGGGCTGGCTGCACGGCTGCCTGTCGTCGAGCAACCGCCACTATGTCGGCGACCTGCTGGACAAGCCCCGTCATCAAGCGCTGCCCGCCTTGCAGAGACTCTTGGTGAAAGCCTTGGGTGATAAGCAGGAAGTGGCATTTTCTGGCGGCGCGACCATCATGAAAATCATCGGCGGCTAAACACGATCCCTTGTAGCAGCTGCCGAAGGCTGCGTTCGGCTGCGAAGCAGTCGTAAATCCTGTAAGCAAAATATGTCTGGAACACCGGATCGCCTGATCTCGCGACTGCTGCGCAGCCGAACGCAGCCTTCGGCAGCTGCTACAAGGGCCGTGCCTCTCCCGAGCTGGCGCGGAAGCTGCATCCAATGGCCATTCGCCGGTTTTCCGTCACCGGCCTCTGGAGGGTAGGATGCGTAGCCTGGTTTTGCTGCTGGCCGTTTTGGCGCTTGGTGGCTGCATGAATGTCAGCGATCTGGCTGAAGGGACTCGCTACCACATGAGCGACGCGGGGTTGCTCGACCATAGCGACAGCCGCCGTGTGAATAACCTGCGCATCCAACCGGACTCATTCGTGTATATCGCCCAGGGCGCGTTTGTGCCGCCAGGCAGTGCTGTCTACCCGCGACCTAACGTGATCGCCGAAGTCGCCTTCGATGGCTTTGTTGAATACTTCCCTATGGTCCGCCGCGCCCGTGCCCCGGAAGGTCTTGATCAAGCCATGAGTGAAGCCCGTGCCGCCGGTGCCCATTACCTGCTCTATACCCGGTTCGCCAAGTCTGACGACCGTATCGGCAACTCGGACGAGTGGCTCGATCAGGAAGCCCTGGATCGCCTCGGTATCGATGGCGGCGTGATTCAGATCATGTTGATCGAGACCAGCACCCAGTATTTGATTGATACTGCACGCATCAAGGGTCGTGGCGGTTTACTGACGTTCCACGACAAAAAGCCGGAAGACCTGATGGGCCCGCCGCTGGAACAATACGCGCGCAGCCTGCTGGGGCTCAGCGACCAGTAATTCAAAAGGAGAACGCCATGAGTGGCCCGCAAAAAGCCAACGATCTGTTGGGGCAAATCCCCAAAACCAAAGGCTTGCCGCCGGTCCACCTGTGGAACCCCGATTTCTGCGGCGACATCGACATGCGTATCGCCCGTGACGGCACCTGGTATTACCTGGGTACGCCAATCGGGCGCAAGCCGATGGTCAAGCTGTTCTCCACCATCATTCGTCGCGATGGTGACGATTACTTCCTCATTACCCCGGTCGAGAAGGTTGGCATCAAGGTCGACGATGCGCCCTTTGTGGCGATTGCCGTGGAGGTCGAAGGCGAGGGTGAAACCCAGGTCCTGCGCTTCACCACCAATGTTGACGAGACCGCCGAGGCCGGCACCGAACACCCCATGCGCGTGGTGATCGACCCGGTTACGCAGGAACCGGCGCCCTACGTGCATGTGCGCACCAACCTCGAAGCCCTGATCCACCGCAACGTGTTCTACCAACTGGTGGAGCTGGCCGTCACCCGCGAGATCGACGGGCAGCGCTGGTTAGGCGTGTGGAGCGCTGGCGAGTTCTTCCCTATCGGGCTTGAGCCGTAACTCGCCAAATTGCTGTGTTCTGGATAATGGCCCGCTATTCAAGCGGGTCATTTTTTTTGCCTACAAATCTTTTTCCTTAAGCCGAGCAGCATGTTCCAGATAGAGGTGGACCGGGCTTACGTTCCAGCTCGTGATCCCGGCCATTTGATTGACTGCGTCGAAATGGTCCATCGGGTAATCCGAACGAATGACTTTGCCCAGGTGCGAGCTGTACTGTCCGACCAGCCCATCGTTGGCGTGTTTCTCTTTATAAAATAACTTCGACAGCACGATACAGTTCAAGTGAGACGGATCGAGAGGTTGCAGGCTTTGAAAGTTTTGCAGGATCCCGCTCCAGGAGTAGTAGTACACGCCGTTTTCAATTTCGTTGCCTTCCCCACCCCAATGTTGCGGTAGCCCTTGCGGGTACTTCTTGTTGAAGGCTGCCAATCCTGCGCTGGTCAGGGATTCAAAAGCCGCTTGAGGGTCCTGAGGGTTTTCCGGATGGTCGCTGATCAACGAAATGAAGATGCCGACGGCTTTGAACAGGGCGAGTACGAGGGCTTCGGGCAACTCACCCGGCGTCAGCGCCTTATGCAATTGGTCGGCAATCTCGGAGCCATGATTGGGGCAGCTGACAGACGTGACTGATGCGACCTTTTCCGGGTGTAACGCCGCTACGTAACGAGCAGCCAATGGACCTTGGCTGTGGCCGATAAGATTGACCTTGGCGGCTCCCGTTTCCTGCAATATGCGATTGACGTGTTCGAGCAGTTTTTTACCACGCTCCTCGTTTCCGTTCACGGCTGGAATGTTAACGGCAAACACCTTGGCCCCCGCATGTTCCAGGGCTTCCTTGATCTCGAAGAAGTAGGGATAACCGGCAATTTTATCGAAGCCAAAAAGGCCGTGGACCAAAACAATCGGGTATTGCGTAGACGCATCCATGTTCATGCTGATACCTGTTGATAGCGGACTTTAGTTGCGCTTGATCTGTCGCGGCTAACCGTAGGTCACAAAGCGGGTTCGTTCAAATCGCCTCATCTGCCGCCAGACTGAAAAATCAAATTGACACCCAATCGTATGATGATTAGCGTAGACACCCATCGCGAACGGCTGTGTGCCGTCCCTGAACTGAGGTGTCCATGTCCAGCAGTTTTCATGCGTCGACGGTCGATTGGCTGGGTTGCTGGATCGCCACGGGGCAGGTCAAACCGGGCGAGACGCTCAAGGTCGAAGCCGACCTGGGCGAGCAGCTCGGTGTCAGCCGCACCGTTATCCGCGAAGCCATCAAAACCCTGGTCGCCAAGGGCATGCTCGAAGTCGGGCCGAAGGTCGGCACGCGGGTGTTGCCGGTGCGTCGCTGGAACCTCTTCGATCCGCAAGTCGTAGGCTGGCTGTCGCGCAGCGGCTTGCCGGAAAACTTCGTCGACGACTTGCTCGACCTGCGCCGCACCATCGAACCCATGGCCGTGCGCTGGGCTTGCGAGCGCGCTACCGTCGAGCAGGTTCACGCTATTCTCCAGGCTTACAACGCATTGGAGCGGGCAGTGGACAGCGGCATCGATTACAACCGCGCCGACCAGTTCTTCCACGAGTGCATCCTTGCTGCCAGCCACAATCAATTTATCGAACAAATGGTCCCGGCCCTCGGCGCGTTGCTGGCGGTGTCGTTCGAAGTGTCCGCCGCCGACCCGGACGAACTGCGCCGCACGCTACCGATTCACAAAGACATGGCCGAGGCCATCGCCGCCCGGGATGCCGCGCGGGGTGTCTGGGCCTGCATGACCCTGATCGATAACGCCGACCTGGCCATCAAGCGCTTCTACCCGCAAGTCATGGCCGACAAAAAGGCCAGCTGACAACAATAAGAAAGCAGGAGGTTTCATGACGTGGACTGCGGTTACCGAGCACCGGGCACGACTGGGTGAAGGCCCGTTCTGGGACGCGCCGACCCAGGCGCTGTACTGGGTTGATATCGCCGGTCAACAGGCGCTGCGGCTGATTGGCGCCAACGTGCAGATCTGGCAAATGCCCGAGCACGTGTCTGCCTTCATCCCTTGCGAAAGCGGCGATGCGCTGGTGACGTTGACCAGCGGCGTGTATCGACTCGATCTGGATTCCCCCGGCCTGGAACCACGACTGACCTTGCTCTGCGTCGCCGATCCGCAACCCGGCAATCGCGCCAATGAAGCCCGCTGCGATGCTCAAGGCCGGCTCTGGCTCGGCACCATGCAGAACAACATCGGCGAACAGGGCGAAGACGTGCCCATTGTGCGGCGCTCCGGTGGCCTGTTTTGCATCGATCGCGATGCTCGGGTCACGCCGTTGCTTCGCGGGTTGGGCATCCCGAACACGTTGCTGTGGAGCGAAGACGCGACCACCGTGTATTTCGCCGACAGCCTCGACAACACGCTCTACCAATACTTCATCCGTACCGACGGCAACCTCGACCCGGCCCGGGTCTGGTTCGGACCGCATGAACGCGGCGGTCCTGATGGTTCGGCGATGGATGCCGAGGGTTATCTCTGGAACGCCCGCTGGGACGGTAGTTGTCTGCTCAGGCTGACCCCGGACGGGAAGGTTGATCGCGTGATCGAACTACCCATCAGCCGCCCGACCAGTTGCGTATTCGGCGGTGAAGATCTGAAAACCCTGTACATCACCAGCGCCGCGAGCCCGCTCAACCATCCGTTGGACGGCGCGTTGCTGTCGATTCGAGTCGATGTGCCCGGAAAAACCTGTACTCGGTTTTCCGGATAAATCCCAAAATATGGGATGTAAAATTATATATTGAGATTATTTGGCAGTCGGGTTTATAGTCGGCTCCATCAGTTACACGCACTCACACTTAAAAAAACAAAACAGGTGAAGTGATGCAGCGATTTTCCAAAAAGCCTTTTGACCGGACATCGACAGATGCCCGGATTTTGTCGTGCCTTCGAAAAGGAGTCCTGATCCATGGCTGAACCTCTTTCCTTGCCACCGGTGCCCGAACCGCCGAAGGGTGAGCGCCTGAAAAACAAGGTCGTGCTGCTGACCGGCGCCGCTCAAGGTATCGGCGAGGCGATTGTCGCGACCTTCGCTTCCCAGCAGGCCAAGCTGATCATCAGCGATATCCAGGGTGAGAAAGTCGAAAAAGTCGCAGCCCACTGGCGGGACAAAGGCTTCGACGTTCAGGCAATCAAGGCTGACGTTTCCAACCAGCAAGACCTGCACGCCATGGCCAGACTGGCGATCGAGCTGCACGGTCGCATCGATGTGCTGGTCAACTGCGCCGGGGTCAATGTGTTCCGCGATCCGCTGGAAATGACTGAGGAAGACTGGCGTCGCTGCTTCGCCATCGACCTGGACGGTGCCTGGTATGGCTGCAAAGCGGTGCTGCCGCAGATGATCGAGCAGGGCATCGGCAGCATCATCAACATCGCCTCGACCCATTCCACTCACATCATTCCCGGCTGCTTCCCGTACCCGGTGGCCAAACATGGCCTGCTCGGACTGACCCGCGCTTTGGGCATCGAATATGCGCCGAAGGGCATTCGCGTCAACGCCATCGCGCCGGGTTACATCGAAACCCAACTGAACGTCGATTACTGGAACGGTTTTGCCGACCCGCATGCCGAACGTCAGCGCGCTTTCGATCTGCACCCGCCACGTCGCATCGGCCAGCCGATCGAAGTCGCCATGACCGCTGTTTTCCTGGCCAGCGATGAAGCGCCGTTTATCAATGCTTCGTGCATCACCATCGATGGCGGTCGCTCGGTCATGTACCACGACTGAGTCAATCGGGTTTCAGGCGCGGAACTACGTCTGAAATCCAATCATCATACGATAGGACTATTAGCTGCACAGTTTGATTGGCTTTCAAATAACGCTCAAAAAAAATAACAAGGAGTCAGCTTATGAATCGTCGTCGTGGGATCCGTTCCCTGTGCTGTGCCGCTTTGGCGGTCACCGCGGTCAGCCTGAGCAGTTCGTTGCTGGCGGCCGAGGAAGTGAAAATCGGTTTTCTGGTCAAGCAGGCGGAAGAGCCCTGGTTCCAGACCGAATGGGCATTCGCCGAAAAGGCCGGGAAAGAGAAGGGCTTCACCGTCATCAAGATCGCCGTACCGGACGGCGAGAAAACCCTCTCGGCCATCGACAGCCTCGCCGCCAACGGTGCCAAGGGCTTCGTGATCTGTCCGCCAGACGTGTCCCTGGGACCTGCGATCATGGCCAAGGCCAAGCTCAACGGTTTGAAAGTCATCGCCGTCGATGACCGCTTCGTCGATGCTGGCGGCAAGTTCATGGAACACGTTCCATACCTCGGCATGGCGGCGTTCGAAGTCGGCCAGAAGCAGGGCAGCGCCATGGCCACCGAAGCGAAGAAACGCGGCTGGGACTGGAAAGACACCTACGCGGTGATCAACACCTTCAACGAACTCGACACCGGCAAGAAACGCACCGACGGTTCGGTCAAGGCGCTGGAAGACGCCGGCATGCCGAAAGACCACATCCTGTTCTCGGCACTGAAAACCCTCGACGTACCCGGCAGCATGGACGCCACCAACTCGGCGCTGGTGAAACTGCCGAGCGCAGCGAAAAACCTGATCATCGGCGGCATGAACGACAACACCGTGCTGGGCGGCGTGCGCGCCACCGAGAGCGCCGGTTTTGCCGCGGCCAACGTGATCGGCATCGGCATCAACGGCACTGACGCCATCGGCGAATTGAAGAAGGCCAACAGCGGTTTCTTCGGCTCGATGCTGCCGAGCCCGCACATCGAGGGCTACAACACCGCCAGCATGATGTACGAGTGGGTCACCACCGGCAAAGAACCGCCGAAGTACACCGCGATGGACGACGTGACGTTGATCACTCGCGAGAACTTCAAGCAGGAGCTGGAAAAGATCGGCCTCTGGAACTGAGGCACGGTTGATTTCATCGGTGGCCCTGGCGACGGGGCTGCCTGATCTGTGGGAAGAGGTGGGTTATGCACGCGCAATCAAAAACACAACAACACACTGCCGGCGGCAGCTTGCGCTTCAACGGGATCGGCAAGACCTTTCCCGGGGTGAAGGCGCTGGATGGCATCAGCTTCGTCGCCCACCCGGGGCAGGTTCACGCCTTGATGGGCGAGAACGGCGCCGGCAAATCGACCCTGTTGAAAATCCTCGGCGGGGCTTACACCCCGAGCAGCGGCGACCTGCAGATCGGCGAGCAGACGAGGGTCTTCAAGTCCACCGCCGACAGCATCGGCAGTGGCGTCGCCGTGATCCATCAAGAGCTGCACCTGGTCCCGGAAATGACCGTGGCAGAGAACCTGTTCCTCGGTCATCTGCCGGCCAGTTTCGGCCTGATCAATCGCGGCGCGTTGCGGCAACAGGCATTGGCCTGCCTCAAAGGCCTGGCCGATGAAATCGATCCGCAAGAGAAAGTGGGGCGCCTGTCCCTCGGTCAGCGGCAACTGGTGGAAATCGCCAAGGCCTTGTCCCGTGGGGCGCATGTGATCGCGTTTGACGAACCGACCAGCAGCCTGTCGGCGCGGGAAATCGATCGTTTGATGGCGATCATCGGTCGCCTGCGCGACGAAGGCAAAGTGGTGCTTTACGTCTCCCACCGCATGGAAGAAGTGTTCCGTATTTGCAACGCGGTGACGGTGTTCAAGGACGGTCGCTTTGTGCGCACGTTCGAGGACATGAGCGAACTGACTCATGATCAGTTGGTGACTTGCATGGTCGGTCGCGACATTCAGGACATCTACGATTACCGCCACCGTCAGCGTGGCGCGGTGGCGCTCAAGGTCGACGGTTTGCTGGGGCCGGGTTTGCGTGAGCCGGTGAGTTTCGAGGTGCACAAAGGCGAGATTCTCGGGCTTTTCGGTTTGGTCGGCGCCGGTCGCACCGAGCTGTTCCGCATGCTCAGTGGGCTTGAGCGCAACACCGCCGGACGCCTGGAATTGCGCGGTCATGAACTGAAGTTGCGTTCACCCCGCGATGCGATTGCCGCCGGGATTCTGCTGTGCCCCGAGGACCGCAAGAAAGAGGGCATCCTGCCGCTCGCCAGCGTCGCCGAGAACATCAACATCAGCGCCCGCGGCGCCCACTCCACCTTCGGTTGCCTGTTGCGTGGCCTGTGGGAGAAGGACAACGCCGACAAGCAGATCAAAGCGCTGAAGGTGAAGACGCCCAACGCGGCACAGAAAATCATGTACCTGTCCGGCGGCAACCAGCAGAAGGCTATTCTCGGCCGCTGGCTGTCGATGCCGATGAAAGTCCTGCTGCTCGACGAACCGACTCGCGGCATCGACATCGGCGCCAAAGCCGAGATCTACCAGATCATCCACAACCTGGCCGCCAGCGGCATCGCGGTGATCGTGGTCTCCAGCGACCTGATGGAAGTGATGGGTATTTCCGACCGCATCCTGGTGCTCTGCGAAGGCGCGATGCGCGGCGAGTTGTCTCGCGCAGAGGCCAATGAATCCAACCTGCTGCAACTGGCTTTGCCGCGCCAACGCGCTGACGGCGTGGCGAACTGAGAGGTGACTATGACAATTCAAAACAACGCTTTGCCCACCCAGCGCAAACCTCTGGACCTGCGGCGCTTTCTCGATGACTGGGTGATGCTGCTGGCGGCCGTCGGGATCTTCGTGCTCTGCACCTTGCTGATCGACAACTTCCTCTCGCCGCTGAACATGCGCGGCCTGGGCCTGGCGATTTCGACGACGGGGATTGCGGCGTGCACCATGTTGTACTGCCTGGCGTCCGGGCACTTCGATTTGTCGGTGGGTTCGGTGATTGCCTGCGCCGGCGTGGTTGCGGCGGTGGTGATGCGCGACACCAACAGCGTGTTTCTCGGTGTGGTGGCGGCGCTGTTCATGGGGCTGATCGTCGGCTTGATCAACGGCATCGTGATCGCCAAGCTGCGGGTCAATGCGTTGATTACCACGCTGGCGACCATGCAGATCGTTCGTGGCCTGGCTTACATCTTCGCCAACGGCAAAGCGGTCGGTGTGTCGCAAGAGCAGTTCTTCGTCTTCGGTAACGGCCAGTTGTTGGGTGTGCCGGTGCCGATTCTGATCACCATCGTTTGCTTCCTGTTTTTTGGCTGGTTGCTGAATTACACCACCTACGGGCGCAACACCATGGCCATCGGCGGTAACCAGGAAGCAGCGCTGCTGGCCGGGGTGAACGTTGACCGGACCAAGATCATTATCTTTGCCGTGCACGGGTTGATCGGGGCGTTGGCCGGGGTGATCCTGGCTTCACGCATGACGTCCGGTCAGCCGATGATTGGCCAGGGTTTTGAGCTGACGGTGATTTCTGCCTGTGTGTTGGGCGGGGTGTCGTTGAGCGGCGGGATCGGCATGATCCGGCATGTGATCGCCGGGGTGTTGATTCTGGCGATCATTGAGAATGCGATGAACCTGAAGAATATCGATACGTTTTATCAGTACGTGATTCGCGGTTCGATTTTGCTGCTGGCCGTTGTCATCGACCGCCTCAAACAACGCTAACCTTGCGCTGACTGAGCTGACGTCATCGCGAGCAAGCTCGCTCCCACAATGATCTCTGTCAGGCACAAAAACTGTGCTCACTGAGATCCACTGTGGGAGCGAGCTTGCTCGCGATTGACCGCATAGCGGTCCTCCTTCCGTCACTTCCCCGAAATATTCCTTGCTCGCCCCAGCCCGTTTCGGTTATCACTTTGTACATGATTAGACAGGTACGATTTGACAAGAAACAACGGGTGGTCGACGAACTCATCCGGCGCATCGAAAGCGGCCTCATGGAGGACGGCTTTCTGCTGCCGGGCGAGCATCAATTGGCTCAAGAATTCAAAGTCAGCCGAGGAACGCTGCGTGAAGCCCTGGCCGAGTTGAAACGGCGCAACTACATCGCGACGCAAAGCGGAGTCGGTTCCATCGTCACCTTCGACGGTGTGGTGCTCGATCAGCGCAGCGGCTGGGCGCAGGCACTGGCCGACAGCGGGGCGCTGATCAATACTGAAGTGCTGCGGCTGGAGGCGGTCACCCGTCCTGACCTGTTGCCGCGTTTCGGCACCGACCAATTCATCACCCTCGACCGTCGCCGCCGTTCCAACGAAGGCAAGCTGGTCTCCCTTGAACGCTCATTGATGCCCGCCACCGGAGGCCTGGAAAGCCTGCCGCGGGTCGGCCTTATCGACAACTCCCTGACCATCACCCTGGCCGCCTACGGCTATATCGGCGAGCGCGGCGATCAATGGATCGGAGCCGAACCCTTGAACGCCGAAGACGCCGAACTGCTCGGCCGTCCGGAAGGCACGGTGTTCCTCAAGGCCTTGCGCACCACCTACGACCGGCAAAACCGCTTCATGGAGCAGGTCGAAAGCTTGCTCGACCCGGTGCATTTTCGCCTGCACCTGCAGTTTGGAGAGTCAATATGACCGCGCTCAATCGTGCATTGGGCGCGTTCTACGGACTGGCCCTGGGCGACGCGTTGGGCATGCCGACCCAATCCCTGAGCCGTGCCGAGATCAAGGTGCGCTTCGGCAAAATCACTGACCTGGAAGATGCTGGCCCCGATCAACCGATCGCCGCCAACATGCTCAAAGGCTCGATCACCGATGACACCGAGCAGGCGATTCTGGTCGGCCAATTGTTGGTCGACGGCGAGGGCCGAATCGAACCGTCGCTGCTCGCCCAACGGTTGATCGAATGGGAAGCCGTGATGCAGGCTAAGGGCTCGCAAGACTTGCTCGGCCCTTCGACCAAACGTGCTATCGAGATGATCCTCGCCGGCCACTCGCCGGAAGAAGCGGGGCGCTACGGCACCACCAATGGCGCGGCAATGCGCATCACGCCGGTCGGGATCGCGGCGGATGTCGCCAACCCTGAGCGTTTCATCAGCGCTGTCGTGCAGGCTTGCCAGGTCACCCACAACACCACGCTGGGCATTTCCAGTGCGGCGGCGGTGGCGGCGGTGGTTTCGGCCGGTATCAACGGCATGGACCTGGGCGAGGCGTTGAACCTCGGCCAGCAAATCGCTCAACAAGCTGAAAGCCACGGCTACTGGGTGGCTGGCGGACGCATCGCCTCGCGCATCAGCTGGGCGCGGACCATCAGTGTCGACAGCGACAAGGCGTTGCTGGCGGATTTGATGTACGACGTGATCGGCACATCGGTGGCTTCACAGGAATCGGTGGTGGTCTCGTTTGCCCTGGCCCAGCAAGTGGCCATTGGTGAAATGAACGCGTTCGAAGCGCTGTGCATGGCCGCGAGCCTTGGCGGCGACACCGACACCATCGCGGCGATTCTCGGCGCCATGCTTGGGGCTTGCCTGGGTCTTGAGAGTTGGCCGGCGGCGATGATCGACAAGGTCAAAGCTGTCAATGATCTGGAGCTGGAACCGTTGGTGCGAGGGCTGTTGGCCTTGCGTTGACAGCACTGGCGCCTTCGCGAGCAAGCCCGCTCCCACAGGGATAGTGCAAACCTTAAGGTACACGCCGTACCTGTGGGAGCGAGCCTGCTCGCGAAGGACGCACCGCGCACTCAAATTCTTTCACCGCAACGGAAAGCACGAATACGGCCAGGACCGCCGGGATGTTATGTCGACTTCCGCAATTGCCCACAACCACAACAAAGGCAACAGGAGCATTTCACATGAGTTCAACAAACGCCGGGCAAAGCGCCGGGCAACTGGAAACCCGTGGCATCGAACCCGTGCCGGAAGCGGAGTGCAACGGTCATCCGCTGCAGCTGTTCTGGGTCTGGTTTGCTGCCAACATCTCCATCCTCGGCCTGCCGCTGGGCGCGACCCTTGTAGCGTTTCGCGGCTTGGCGATCTGGCAGGCGATCATCGTCGCGATCCTCGGCGCCGCTGGTTCCTTCGCGGTGGTCGGGATCATCTCCATTGCCGGTCGCCGTGGTCGCGCCCCGAGCCTGACGTTGTCGCGAGCGATCTTCGGCGTACGCGGCAACATCGGCCCGACCCTGGTCTCGCTGATGTCGCGTCTGGGCTGGGAAACCGTCAACACCACCACCGCCGCGTTCGTGTTGTTGTCGCTGTGCTCGATCCTGTTCGGCTCGCCGGTGGAAGCCAAAAGCGCACCCGTGCTGACGTTGATCTTCATTGCGATTTTCGTACTGCTGACCCTGTCGGTGTCGGGCCTCGGTCACGCCACCTTGCTGGTGATCCAGAAGTGGGCAACCTACGTGTTCGGTGCGCTGAACATTCTGGTCGGCGGTTTCCTCTGCGCCACCATCGACTGGAGCGCGGTGTTCAACGCCACGCCTGCACCGCTGAGCGCAATGATTATCGGCGTCGGCACCATGGCTGCCGGCACCGGGATCGGTTGGGCCAACGCCGGTGCCGACATGTCGCGCTACCAGCACCGCAGCGTCAAAGCCGCACGTCTGGTGGCGTCGGCGGCGTTCGGTGCGGGGATTCCGCTGGTGCTGCTGATCACCCTCGGCGGTCTGCTGTCGGTGGGCAACAACGATCTGGCCTCGGCCACCGACCCGATCATCGCGATCCGCGACATGCTGCCGACCTGGATGGCCGTGCCGTACCTGATCACCGCGTTCGGCGGGTTGCTGCTGTCGAACAACCTGTCGGTGTACTCCGCCGGTTTGACCACGCTGACACTCGGCTTGAAGGTCAAACGTGTCTACGCGGTCGTGGTCGACATCGTCGCGATCTTCGCCGGTTCGATCTATTTCATGCTGATCGCCGACAGTTTCTACGGCCCGTTCATTACCTTCATTTCGCTGCTGGCCGTGCCGATCACCGCGTGGGTCGGGATCTTTGTCGTCGACTTGATTCATCGTCATTACTACAGCCCCAAAGACCTGCTGGACGTGAGCCCGAGCAGCGCTTACTGGTACAGCGGCGGTATCGAGTGGCGCGCCTTTGGTGCGTGGGCGTTGGCGATCATGCTGGGCTTCAGCTTCACCACCATCGGCACGACCGAACAAACCGTGTGGTTCCGTGGCTTCCTGTCCGACTCCTGGCTGGGCCATAACGGCCTCGGCTGGATCGTGACGTTCCTGGTGGCTGGCGGGATTTATTTTGTACTCGGCGGCGCCAAGGATCGTCGTGCCGCGATGACCGAGAACGCTCATGCCTAGATTGCTGCACACCGGCCAGGTCATGATCGACCTGGTCATGGCCGTGGATAAACTGCCGCATTCGGGCGGCGACGTGCTGGCGCAATCCGCCAGTTTCGAAGCTGGCGGCGGCTTCAATGTGATGGCTGCCGCCCAGCGTAATGGCTTGCCGGTGGTCTATCTCGGCCGCCACGGTACCGGCCGTTTCGGTGATCTTGCCCGTGAGGCGATGAAGGCTGAAGGCATTCGGATCGGCATCACTCACCGCGCCGAACGGGATACGGGGTTGTGCGTCGCGGTAACCGAAGCGTCGGCCGAGCGCAGTTTCATTTCCTATATCGGTGCCGAAGGTGAGCTGACGGTCGAGGATTTGGCCAGCGTGCCGGCCGAGGCGGGGGACTATGTCTACGTCAGCGGCTACAGCCTGCTGCATGGCGGTAAAGCCCAGGCGCTGGTGGATTGGGTGCTGGATTTGCCGAGAGAGATCAACGTGGTGTTCGATCCGGGCCCGCTGGTGGATTCGCCGGATGAGCCGTTGATGCAAGCCTTGCTGGCGCGCATCGATCTGTGGACCAGCAACAGTGTCGAGGCGTTGAAGTTTACCGGTGCATCGGGCATTGCCGAGGCGTTGAACCGGTTGGCCGATCATCTGCCGGCCGACGTGTTGATGGTGGTGCGTGACGGCCCGCAAGGGTGCTGGATCAGCCAGCGTGGAGACCGCCAGCATGTGCCGGGTTTCAAGGTTGAGGCGGTGGACAGCAACGGCGCGGGGGATGCGCATGCCGGGGTGTTTGTGGCCGGGTTGGCGCATGGGTTGGTACCGTTTGAAGCGGCGCGGCGGGCTAATGCGGCGGCTGCGTTGGCGGTCACTCGGTGGGGGCCGGCGACTTCGCCGGGGACTGCTGAGGTGGATGCGTTAATCGGCAAGACCTTTGACACCTGATCTATCGCCTTCGCGAGCAGGCTCGCTCCCACAGGGGATTTGTGTCGTTCACAGATTCAGTGTGGGAGCGAGCCTGCTCGCGATGGGGCCTTCAAACTCAACATATGAATCGGCCTTACCCAACCTTGCGCAACGCCTCGATCAACTCCTGCTTGCGCATGCTCGACCGTCCCGGAATCTTCTTCGCCCGCGCTTCTTTCATCAAACTGTCGACGGTCTGGGTTTCGCGCGAAGCCTTGCTGTTACGCGAATGACCTTCGCGGCTGGCCACCGCACGACGAGCTGATTCCTGGCGATCTTGCGACTTGGCACTCGCCGGTTTCTTGCGTCCCGAACCACCCTTGCGTTCACCGCCACCCGACTGCTTGTTCACCGTCGCCCAGGCTCGGGCTTCGGCTTCCTCTTTCGATACACCCTTGTGCTCGTAGCTCTCTTCGATGTGTTGAGCCTTGCGTTTCTGCTCGGCGGTGTACTTGTCTTTGCTTCCACGAGGCATGGGATTTCTCCTGCTGCTTGTAGAGTCTCTCAAACGGTCGCAGCCGCGCACGACTGCGACCTGATTCGTCTTGTTAAACGTCCAGCTTGCGCGCCGCCTCAACCCCTGCGGCACTGAGTTTGATCGGCAAGTTCAACGAGTGCTCACCGGCCTCGTTGCAGATCACATGACCATGCTGGATCAATCCACGATCCTGCAGCGTGGCGAGGGTGCTGGCCACGACTCTTTCCCCCCGGTAATTGTCCAGGACCTCTTTGCCCAAACCGATTGGATGGGCATGCAGCAGACGGGTCAGGACTTCTTTCTCAAGGTTTTTATCGACGTTCATGGTTACCTCTTCATGGATGTGGATAGGTCCATTTAATTAGAATCCTTTACTAGAGGTTGGTCCGCCCCCGATTGGGATTGGTGCCTGATGAACGACGAACGGTCTAGGCCTGCTGCAACGCTTTGCTGATAACGGTTCGGCGCCAGACCAGCCGGCCCACGCTGATCAGCCAATTCAGTACAGCAACCGCCAATACCGTGAGCAACAGCGTCGCCATCCCCTGTTCCACGATGATTTTCCCGGCCAGCAACGGGAAGCCAAACACGCCGATAAAGTAGGACAGACTGAACAGCAGCAAGGATTGCGCGGTGGTGCCGTGCGGTGCCTCGTTGGCCGCCAGGCCGTTGATCACCGAATAGGTCAGCCCGTAACCGACCCCGAGCATCACCGCCGCCAGCACGTAGCTGAACCCGTCGTCGACGACAAACCCGAACATCAGGATCGAGCCCATCATCAAGCCCGACAACAGGCAGGACGCCCGGAACGGGTCGCGCTTGACCACGAAACCGGCGATCAGCATGCGGCTGCTGATCGCTGCGCTCATGAAGCCGAGGAAGAACAGTGAATAGTCGAGTGAACGCGCCGCCGCATAGCTGGTTTGAAAACTCGACAGACCGCCGAAAACGCAACCGCCAAGGCCGACCATGATGATCGGAAACACCGCTCTGGACGACAGCACTTGCGCCGCTGCACGCCAGGAAATTCGTGACACCGCTGCCGAGTGCCCCGGCGCTTTTTTCAGCTGCGAATCCAACCGCCAGAACAGCAACACGCCGATCAGGCTGGCCAGCGCCGCGAGGTAAAACGCCGCGGTGATCGGATACCCGAGGGCACTGGCTGCGCGACCTAACAAGGGACCGCTGCCGATCCCGGTCATCATGCTGCCCGACAACAGCGCAAAGTATTTCGCGCGTTGGGCGGGCGTTACCAGACTGGCCACAATGATCGGACCGAGGGTGTAGAACACGCCCCAACCCAGCCCCAGCAATAGCCCGAAAAACAACAGCAGATTGCCGAAGCCCGGCGCCAAGGCGAAGCCCAGGCTGGCGGCCACCAGCAGAATGCCGAACAGCGCAATCGAGCGCGCCGCGCCGAGCAAATCGGACAAGTGCCCGGAGACGATCACCGCTGCAAATGTACTGAGCATCGCCGCCGAAATCACACTGCCGGCATCGTGCTCGTTGCCGCCGCGGGAACCGATCAACAACGACAGCAAAAAGGTCGAGCCATAAGACAGCGACAGCAGATAGCTGGCCAGGCAAAACAGGCCGAACAACCTGCTTGAGACTTGGTGTGTTGCGCTAGGCATGACGCGGTTCCTTGACCGATAGGAGAGAGCTTCATCTATCTATCACGCAAGGCGCTGATGTCAGGTATGTGGTTATCGATTTCAGGGTTAGCGCTGGCCGGAGTAATGCGTTTAGCGGACGCCTATTTCTTCCTTGAACAGATCCATGAAACCCTTCAACCGTTCGTGGCGAGTCTGTGCCAGACGCTGGCCGGTGGTTGTCTGGAATCCATCCGCCAGGTGCAGCAGTTTGGTCTGGAAATGGTCGAGGCAAAAACGTTTGTCATCGTAATCTCGTGCCTTCGCCTCAGGATCTTGCGGGTCGTACAACGCGCTGCCCATACGTCCGGCGATGTAAAAGGTGCGCGCCACGCCGAGCATGCCAAGGGAGTCGAGACGGTCGGCGTCCTGCATGATTTTCGCTTCGAGCGTGGTCGGCGCGATGTTGGCGGAAAAACTGTGCGCTTCGATGGCATGGGCAACCGAGCTGATTTTTGCGCCAGGCCAAGCCATGTCCGCCAACATGATCGATGCCTTCTCGGCGGCCATCCGCGAGGCCTGAGGACGCAGCGGCGAGTTCTTCTCTACCGCCACGCAATCATGCAACAGCACTGCCGCGAGCAGCACCTCAAGATCGCCACCTTCTTCAGCGTGAAGCGTACGCACGTTGTGCCACACCCGCTGCAAGTGCGACAGATCATGGGCACCATCTTCCGACGGCTCAAGCGCGTGGGGCATCAGTTGCGCAGCGAGGAGTTGCAGTGGCGCGAAAGCATCAGTGTTCATAAACATCCTGTTAAGTGAAAACGTCTTTGCCGCGACATAGCCCTGTAGCAGCTGTCGAAGCCTGCGTTCGGCTCGGGCCGCGATCGGACGCAGCAGTCGTGGAATCAGACGATGTGGTGTTACAGGAAAACCGCGTGTTCAGGTTTCACGACTGCTACGTCCGATCGCGGCCCGAGCCGAACGCAGGCTTCGCCAGCTGCTATGTATGGACTCGCCCCCACTGTCTACCCGCTTTTAAAAAAACTGCCGCCCCGTTGCATCTATGTATTAGGCC
>NZ_LMCV01000022.1:0-67547 GCF_001424925.1 Pseudomonas sp. Root329
CCCCCGGCCATGGATGGCCGATCCCCCGGCCATGGATGGCCGATGGCGGCGGGCCCACGGAGCAGGACCGGAGCGAGGGCATGCCGAGCCTAGGCGAGGCACCGAACGACAGGGGCAGAAGCGCTTTGGTTACTTTCCGCCGGGCCGCGCAGGCTTTTCGAAAGTGACTCGCTGTAAAAGCGAAACCGCCAACCGCCCTTACCGAAAAAACGGATATGTACCCGATCAAAAACCCAGCGATTGTTACGTTTTCTGTAAGGCTGAATCAAACCCAGGCCCCTTTATCGATCGCGGGCAAAGACTAGAATTCAGACATCAGAACCCACACGGAGCACAGAAAAATGAAAACCCTGATCAGCCTGTTTCTGACCGTTGTCGCCACCTCGGCCATGGCCGCCGGCAGCGAACCCGCCGCTACCTCGTACAACCCGGCACAACCGCTGGACATCGCCGAAGTGGTTTCAGTGTCGAACACCGCGACCGCCTGCGGGGTTGTGCCGGCGGCCATGGAGTATGTCGATCATCAAGGCCAGACCCATCGCGTGACGTACGAAGTCATGGGTGACTGCACCAGCAACCTGTAATCACTGGAACATTGCACGACTCACACGATCATTCGTTTCGCCTGCAAGGCCAGATCATGCAGGCCGGCCAGGCGCACCATGATGCGTTCGACCACCTCGACCCTGGCAACCGCACCGCTTTGCAGTTCGCCCATCGAGTGCAGAGCCACTCCGGCCTTTTCCAGGCCGAGACGTGTAGAACCAGACAACTGCTGAAGACCTTGGCGTGCCTGTTCAGCGGACTGTTCCAGCCCCGTAGCGATTTGCCGGATCTGCGCACTGGAGTCCGCGGCCTGACGCGAGAGATTGCGCACCTCATCGGCCACCACCGCAAACCCTCGGCCATGGCTGCCCGCCCTCGCCGCCTCAATGGCTGCGTTCAACGCCAACAGGTTGGTCTGACGGGAAATGTCCTGGATGCTGCCGACAATCGCGCCGATGCGCATCGACTGAGTGCCGAGCTCGTCGAACACTTGATCCAGACGCTGCATGTAGAGGTTCAGATCTTCCAGCACACTGGCCGAAGACTGCATGCTCAGCGCACTCGCCTTCACCCGTTCACCTGCCGTGCGCGCCAGTTGATTGGCAAAGCGCATGTCTTCCTCAGTTTGCAGCACGGACTCGGTCAACTGCTCCAGCTTGACCTGCAAGCCGATTTTGTAAGTGGGTTGTTCTTTTTCAAGGTTCATAGCAGCGTCCATGTGTAGCTGAGGATCAAGCGGTTCTCGTCGATATCACTGCGGTAGTTGGAGCGAGCCATCGCGTTGCGCAGGCGGATCCCGAGGCCTTTGAGGCTGCCGCTCTGCAGCACATAGCCGAGATCGAGATCACGCTCGCGGTCCTTGCCCTCGAACCCTTTGCCGGTATCGACATTGTTGCCGGTGATGTAGCGCACGGTGCTGGTCAGCCCCGGCACGCCGAGGGCGGCGAAATCGTAGTCGTAACGCGCCTGCCAGGAGCGCTCATCGGTGAAGGCGAACTCGTAGGTCGGCACCTCGTTACCCAGTGGGCTGATGTTGGCAAACACCCGAGGGAAGGCACTGTCGCCGAACATGCCCTGATAGCCGACATAGAACGTGTGGCCGCCACGCTTGGCCGACAGCAAGGAGAAGAACGCCTGGTTGTCGATGTTGCCCAGCAGCTTCTTGCCATCTTCGCGCGAATCGTAATAACCAAGGTTGGCGCCCAGGATCCAGTTGCCGAGTGGCTCGCTGTGCTTGAAGCCGAGAAAACGCTGGTTGTAGATATCTTCCAGTTGCCCGAACCAGGCGCTGACCGAGCTGCGTTTATCGTTGAAAGCGTAATCGGCGCCGGCAAAGTTGAAGCCATCGCTGCTGACCTGACGCTGCGGTACATGACCGAGCATGGCTTGCATCTTTTCGTCGCCAGCCTCGTTGCGCAGGCTGGTCGAACTCAAGTGGCCACCCTGCACAGTCAGGCCATTGATCTCGTTCGAACTGATGCTCGCGCCCTGATAGCTGGGCGGCAGCAAACGGATATCGCTGAAGGCCAGCACCGGCAGGTTGGGTTGCAGTTCGCCCACCTTCAGTTCGGTTTTGGAGACACGCACCTTCAACGCGCCTTCCAGACGGCTGTAATCATTCGCCGCGCGCCCGTCACCCTGCACCGGCAGCAAACCGGTATTGACCCGGTCCGGGCTGCTGTCGAGTTTGAGGCCGAGCAGGCCAATGACATCCACACCAAAACCAACGGGGCCCTGGGTATAACCGGATTTGACGTTGAGGATGAAGCCCTGCGCCCACTCTTCGGCCTTCGACTGTTTGTTGGCCCCGACGATATCGGAGAAGTCCCGGCTGAAATAGTAATTGCGCGCTTGCAAGGTCGCCGTGGTGTCTTCGATGAAGCCACTCTCGGCCGCCATCGCACCGGCGGAGAAACTCGAGACGACAGCCATGGACAACACTGAACCGGTTGGAAGAATTTGTTTCATCGTTTTTTCTCTTATTTTTATTGATCGACAGATTGAAGTGCTTCAGCCGCAGCGGACTCGCGGCGGGGAACGGGACGACGGGCGTTTAACAACAAATGGGTGACCATGCCGAAAATCAGCCCCCAAAAAGCGGCGGACAAACCCAACAACGACATACCCGACGCGGTGGTCAGAAAGGTCATCAACGCGGCTTCGCGATCATTCGGCACAGCCATTGCGCCGGCCAACGCCCCGGCAATCGCAGCAAACAGCGCCAGCCCGGCCAAGGCTGCGATCAGTTCTTTGGGGAACGCCGAAAACAGTGAAACCAGGGTGGCGCCGAAGATCCCCAGCACCAGGTAACACAGCCCACCCACAACCCCGGCCACATAGCGTTTGCCGGGATTTTCATGGGCCTCGCGCCCGGTACAAATCGCCGCGGTGATGGCTGCCAGATTCAGCCCATGGCAACCGAACGGCGCCAACAGCGCCGTGCCCAACGCACTGCTGGCGATGATCGGGCCGGCCGGTGTTGCGTAACCGCTGGCGCGCAACACCGCCATGCCGGGAACGAACTGGCCGGTCAGCGCCACCATCACCAGCGGCAAGGCGATGTTCAGGGTCGCGCTCAGGCTGAACGCGGGCGTGATCCACACCGGCGTGGCCAACCCGATCACCAACGCTTCGCTGTGCAAATCACCGGCGAGAAAAGCCATCGAGCAACCCACCAGCAGCACCATCAACACCGCATACCGCGGCATCACCCGCTTGCAGATCAGGTACGTGGCAAACATCGCCAGCACCAGCAACGGCTTGCCCTGCAACGAGACGAACAACCCGGTGCCGAAGCTGAACAAAATTCCCGCCAGCATCGCTGCCGCAATCGCCGCCGGCAGTTTGCTGATGATCCGGTCAAACGCCCCCGACACCCCGACCAGAAAGATAATCAGGCTGCTGACCAGATAGGCGCCTACCGCTTCCGGCATGGAGATCCCCGGCAACAGTGCCACCAGCAACGCCGAACCCGGCGCCGACCACGCGATGATCACCGGGACGCGGTAACGCAGGCTCAGACCGATGCCGAGCACGGCGCTGCCAATGGAAATCGCCCAGATCCAGGAAGACAGCACCTCTCGCGAGAGGTGCGCGGTTTCGGCAGCCTGAAAGATGATCACCAACGGGCCTGCGTAGGAAATCACCGTGGCGATAAATCCGGCGACTGCCGCAGACAGGGAAAAATCCCGGACGAACGTTTTCATGAAGCTTCGCCAACAGACCCGTCGAGCGAACCATGGCGCAGGCCCGACAGCGCTTGTTTAGCACTGCGCCGACTGCTGATGGCGAACACGGTCATGGCAATCGCGGCCACCGCACCGGGCAAGGCAAAGGCCATGAAGTTCAGTTGCAGCGGCAGGCTGATCCCGAGCAACGCACCGCCCAGCAGCGGTCCGACAATGGCACCGTTGCGCCCGATACCCGACGCCCAGCCCAAACCGGTGGAGCGAATGGTCATGGAGTAGAACTGCGCAGCGCAGGCGTACAACAGAATCTGCGAGCCGATAGTGGTGGCGCCAGCAATGGCGATCAGCAGGTACAACAACGGCATCGGGCTGTTGAAACCCAGCAAGGTGATCGACACCGCAGCCACGGCGAAGAACACCGCCAATACCCGCGGCAAGTTGAGTTTGTCTCCCAGCACACCGCCGCCGACCGCGCCGAAAATGGCACCGAAGTTGAGCACCAGCAGGAACGACAGACTCGAGCCCAGGCTGTAACCGGCGTTGGCCATCAGTTTCGGCAGCCAGGAACTCAAGGCGTAGACCATCAGCAAACAGCAGAAAAACGCCAGCCACAACATCAGCGTGCGCAGCGCACGACCTTCGCGAAACAATTGTAACACCGGGGTGCCAGTGCCCTTCACTTCGCTCATGTGCAGCTGATCGCCGGTTTGCGCGACGTAAGCCGGGTCAATCCGCTGCAGGATGTTGCGCGCCTCTTCATTGCGCCCCTGACGCAGCATGAAGCCCACCGACTCGGGCAGGAAGCACATGATCAGCGGCAACAACATCAACGGCAGCACCGCCACGTAAAACACCGATTGCCAGCCAAAACTCGGAATCAGCACGATACCGAGCCCTGCCGAGAGCATGCCGCCCACCGAGTAGCCGCTGAACATGATCGCCACCAGCGTGCTGCGGATTTTCTTCGGCGCGTACTCGTTCATCAGCGCCACGACGTTGGGCATCACCCCGCCAATGCCGAGCCCGGCAATGAACCGGCACAGGCCAAACTCGGTGGGGTTGCGGGCAAAACCATTGAGCACGGTAAAACCGCTGAACAGCATCACGCAGATCGTGATGGCTTTTTTGCGGCCGATCCTGTCCGACAGCGGGCCGAAGAACAGCGCGCCGAACATCATCCCGAACAGTGCATAACTGCCCAGCGCGCCCGCTTGCAGGGGACTGAGCCCCCACTCTTTCATCAGCATCGGCAGCACTACGCCGTAGATCACTAAATCGTAACCGTCGAAAATGATGATCAGGGCACACCAGAACAGCACCATCCAGTGGAAGCGGTTGAATCGTGCGTTGTCGATAACCGCATGTACGTCGATCTTGCGCATGGCATTTATCTCTTGTTGTTATTTTTTAAGAGCGTCGGCAACACGGCTAACGTCCGTACAGCCGAGGGTAGAGGCGCCAGGCACGGGGCAATATCCGCTTTGCGCAGATCGCTATCCGTTTTGTGCAAGGCCCTGAACCGGGCGCGGGATGAGGAGTGTTGCGGGGATGGCAGGCCGCAAATCCGGCAGGTCAGACCCTCTCCGATAAACTGTCTTCTTTGCGATCGCATTTGAACGCTAAGCTTGGGCTTATGGATGACTCAGATTATTTACGCCTGCTGACCATCGCGGCCGAGCAAGCCAACGCGTTCCTGTCCAATGCCCGCAAATGGGAGCGTGAGCGTTGGGTCTGTCAGCGCCTGCTGCAAGGCCTGAACATTCCCTATCGCGCCGACGAATTCGCCCCGGCCGGGGAGCCGCCGGACGTGCTGTTTCGTGACGCCAGTTTCGAAGTGTTTTTCGTGCTCGATGAAGGCCGACGCCTCAACGACGAATGGCGCGATGAACTGCAGCGCCGACGCAGCGCGTTTTCCCTGAGTTCGCTGGTGCGCCGCGAGGCCAAGCCCCGGCGCATTCCGGCCAATGAATTCTTGCTGAGACTGGCGCCGACCTTGCGCAAAAAAGCGCACAACTACAAAGAACGCGGCATGGACCTGGGCGAACTGGACATCATCGCCTTCGCCAGCCTCAAGCGCGAAGTGCTGGACCTCAATAGCCATTTCCCGCCGCCGACCGAATACCTGCGCCAGGGCTGGCGCTCGTTGTCGCTGGTCGGCCCGACTTTCGCCCGTGTGCTGTTCGCGCACCCGGATGCGCCGGATTTCCTGCGCAGCAACCTGGGTCGCAGCATTGTTTTCGACGTCGGGATCAGCCTGTGAGTCCATTGCAGGAACTGATTGCCGAAGTGCCGCAAACGGGTCGCGTTCGCTGGATCGGCGTGCGGCCGCAGTCACGTTCTCAGATGATCGAACTCGATGCCGTGGAGGCGCGGCTTGAAGCCGGTTTGACCGGTGATCACACGCGTCCCGGCGTACGCAATGCGCGGCAGGTCACGCTGATTCAATGGGAGCATCTGGCGGTGATCAATTCGCTGATGGGCCGGCCGGCGGATCAGCCGGTGTCAGCGCAGGATTTGCGACGCAACATCGTCGTCAGCGGCATCAATCTCTTCAGTCTCAAGGGGCGGCGCTTCAGGATTGGCCAGGCGATTTTCGAAACCACCGGCTGGTGCCAACCCTGCGCTCGCCTTGAGAACAACCTCGGCCCCGGGACCTTTCAGGCCGTTCGCGGACATGGCGGAATCACCGCACGGGTGTTACAAAGTGGAATCATTCGCCTGGACGACACAGTGAGCGTCGAGCCCATTCCGGCCAGCGGCTATGCTCCGTTCAATGCGGGCTAACATGTTGCACAGCAGCCTGCTTGTAGCTTCTACACATTTAGCAACGTCTACCCCTGACGAGGCCCAATATGACCAGCCGCCTGAACCCAGACGACCAAAAGCATGTCGAAGAGTACCTGCAACTGTCCCAGCACCAAGTCGAGCGCCGGCCTTTCCGGCCGTGGATGCTCCTGGTGGTGGTGTTGGCAGTGACCATTGGTTTAGGCCTGTTGAGCCGACTTATCAGTTACCTGACGCTATGAGCTGCATCGCGCTCGCTCGGGTAATTGCACCGATTTCTTTTAGCCTTGCGAGATATCCCTATGACTCATCGTATTGTCATCGTTGGCGGCGGCGCCGGCGGTCTGGAGTTGGCTACCCGTCTGGGTAAGACTCTGGGCAAGCGCGGCACGGCCAGTGTGATGCTGGTCGACGCGAACCTGACCCACATCTGGAAACCGCTGTTGCACGAAGTGGCGGCAGGTTCCCTGAACTCTTCCGAAGACGAACTCAACTATGTTGCCCAGGCGAAATGGAACCACTTCGAGTTCCAGCTGGGGCGCATGAGCGGGCTTGATCGCGCACAGAAAAAAATCCAGCTGGCCGCCACCTACGACGAAGCCGGCGTGGAGCTGGTCCCGGCCCGTGAACTGGGTTACGACTCGCTGGTGATCTCAGTCGGCAGCACCACTAACGATTTCGGCACGCAGGGCGCGGCGCAACACTGCCTGTTCCTCGACACCCGCAAACAGGCCGAGCGCTTCCACCAGCAATTGCTCAACCACTACCTGCGCGCCCATGCCGGGCAGACCGACAAGGTCGAGCAGATCAGCGTCGCCATCGTCGGTGCCGGCGCTACCGGGGTCGAACTGGCCGCCGAATTGCACAACGCCGCGCATGAATTGGCCGCCTATGGTCTTGACCGGATCAAACCGGAAAACATGCACATCACGCTGATCGAAGCCGGGCCACGGGTGCTGCCAGCCCTGCCGGAACGTATCGGCGGGCCTGTGCATAAAACCCTGGAGAAACTCGGGGTCAACGTCATGACCAATGCCGCCGTCAGTGAAGTGACGGCCGACAGCCTGATTACCGCCGATGGCAAAGTCATCAACGCCAGCCTGAAAGTCTGGGCGGCCGGGATTCGTGCACCGGGTTTCCTCAAGGACATCGATGGCCTGGAGACCAACCGGATCAATCAGCTGCAAGTGCTGCCGACCCTGCAAACCACCCGCGACGAGAACATCTTCGCCTTCGGTGACTGCGCGGCCTGCCCGCAGCCGGGCACCGATCGCAATGTGCCGCCGCGCGCCCAGGCTGCGCATCAACAGGCTTCGTTGCTGGCCAAATCACTGAAGTTGCGGATCGAAGGCAAACCTCTGCCGGCGTACAAATACACCGACTACGGCTCGCTGATCTCGCTGTCGCGTTTTTCGGCTGTGGGTAACTTGATGGGCAACCTCACCGGCAGCGTGATGTTGGAAGGCTGGCTGGCGCGGATGTTTTACGTGTCGCTGTACCGCATGCACCAGATGGCGCTGTATGGCGCGTTTCGCACGGCGATGTTGATGTTGGGCAGCAAGATCGGGCGCGGGACTGAGCCGCGACTCAAACTGCACTGATACACATCCACTGTGGGAGCGAGCTTGCTCGCGAAGAGGGCGTGTCAGTCGACGTAAATGTTGCCTGACCCACCGCTTTCGCGAGCAAGCCCGCTCCCACATTTGTTATTCATTGCCTTGTAGATGTGTGTCTCACTGTATCTCCCCTGCCGTTTCATCCTCTTCGCTTACAAACTCCCCCCTTGCGCGACACAGTAGCGATACACCACGCCCGCTAAATGGCCACACCCGAGCAAGGCACCCCGCCCGCTACGGTTATCGCCGCACTGACGTGGCGTCCTTTATCGAACGGTTGTGTCGTGCAACCCAGGAGTATTGAAATGTCCCGTACCACCAAAAACACTATCGGTTTGCTCGGCGCTGTTCTGGCCGGTGGCATGATGTTGTCCGGCGCTGTGTTCGCCTCGCAACCTCTGACTCAGGGTTACCTGCTGGCCTCGGCCGAACAGGTCGTGAAGACGCCTGAAGGTAAATGTGGCGAAGGCAAGTGTGGCGATGCGTCGATGGCAAAAACCGACACGGATGGCGACGGCAAGGTCTCCCGTGCGGAATTCCTGAAAGTCGCGCCGAAGTCCAATTTCGACAAGATCGACACCAACCATGACGGCTTCATCGACGAGCAAGAGGCTTTCGACAACGTGAAGGCCAACTACGAAGCCAATGGCAAGAAAATGCCAAAAGGCCTGTTCGAGCACTTGAAAGACCAAGACGGCGCCTAAACTTCCTAGAACCAAGCCGCGCTTTTCCATCGAGAAGCGCGGCTTTTTTGCGTCTGGAACATTTAAAGCTGGAAGCGCCGCACCATGCCCTGCAAGGCATTAGCCAATTGAGATAGCTCATGGCTGGACGCGCTGGTCTGATCCGCCCCGGCGGCAGATCGCACCGAAAGGTCGCGAATATTCACCAGATTGCGATCCACTTCCCTTGCCACCTGCGCCTGTTCTTCGGCAGCGCTGGCGATCACCAGGTTGCGCTCGTGGATCTGATGCACCGACGCGGTGATGGTCTGCAATGCTTCGCCAGCACGCTCGGCCAAGGCCAATGTGCTGGCCGCACGGGTTGAACTGGCGTGCATGGAATCCAGCGCCTGAGTTGAGCCGTTGCGCATGCCCTGAACCATTTGCTCGATTTCCTGAGTCGATTGCTGCGTGCGATAAGCCAAAGCGCGAACTTCGTCGGCAACCACCGCGAAACCTCGACCGCTTTCCCCGGCGCGCGCCGCTTCAATGGCAGCGTTGAGGGCCAGCAAGTTGGTTTGTTCGGCAATCGCACGAATCACATCCAGAACCTTGCCGATGTCCTGAGACTGGTTGGCCAGGGACTGCACCAATCCGCCTGTGATCTGTACATCACTGGCCAGGGCGCCGATGGCCGTGACTGTTTCGCTGACCCGCTCCTGGCCGGCGTGCGCGGACTCACTGGATTGGCGCGTGGCGTCGGAGGTCGACACCGCGTTGCGAGCGACTTCCTCCACGGCGGTGGTCATTTCAGTGACAGCCGTCGCCGCTTGTTCGATCTCGTTGTTCTGCTGTTGCAGGTTCTGCGTGCTGTCGAGCGTGACCGCATTCAACTCGTCAGCCGCTGTCGCCAATTGCGCCGCCGAGCCGCTGATACCTTGCAAGGTTTCACGCAGATTGTGCTGCATGGTCGCCAACGCCTTGAGCAAGCGACTCACTTCATCGTTGCCATGGGTTTCGATGGGACGCGTCAGGTCGCCTCGTGCCACGTTTTCCGCGGCATCCAGCGCTTCGCTCAACGGTTTGATGATACTGCGGGTCAGCAGCATGGCGAGGCCGACGGTGGCCAACGCCGCCAACGCGATGAACAGGCTGACGATCATTCGCGACGTTTCGTAATGCGCTGCAGATTTCTGGCTCTCGGCGGCGACTTGTTTGGCGAACAGATCCGCCAGGTCAGTGAGCTGTTTGCCGGAACCATCGACCACGGTTTTCATGTCGATCAGCAGCAGTTTGGTCAATTCGTCATGACGCCCCTGTTCGGCCAGGGAAAAAGATTGGGCAATACCGGCACGATAAGCCGCGAAGGTGGTTTTGAACTGGTCATACAAGGCCTTGCCTTCTGCGGTGTTGACCAACTTGTCATACGCCGCAATTTTTTCGCTCAACTCTTTATCGCGGGTGTCCATCTGGCCACGGTAGACCGGAATGTTCTTCGGGTCCTGATCCAGGGCCATGCGCAGGGAAATAGTGCGGATGCGCAGCATGATTTCGCGGATCTCGTCACCACCGCGAATGCTCGGCAGCCATTGTTTCTCCACCGCGACCTCGCTGTCGCGAATGCTCGACATCTGCCCCAGGGCAAAAATCCCGAGCAACGCGACCAATACGGCAATCAGGGCAAACCCCAAGGCTGCTCGAGGAGCGATATTTAACTGACGAAGCACCATAACGAACGCCCTTTTCTTGTAGTGGCTTGGGTAAGGGGCGTTGTTTCGGCAGTACCCCGTCGCCTCGTTATCGGCAAGTTGTACGATGACTGAAGTGTTATTTCTCGAAGACAAAAAATCGAAGACAAAAAAAATCCCCGTATCTTTCGATACGAGGATTTTTAATATGGTCGGGGTAAGGGGATTCGAACTCCTGACATCCTGCTCCCAAAGCAGGCGCGCTACCGGACTGCGCTATACCCCGGTAATAAAAAGGCGACCTTTAAAAAGTCGCCTTCTTCGATCAGTGCTTTTGGCCTCTGATCTTAAGATCCGATCCCAGCGTGAACTGGTTTCAAAAATGGTGGGTCGTGTGGGATTCGAACCTACGACCAATTGGTTAAAAGCCAACTGCTCTACCAACTGAGCTAACGACCCAAAAATGGTCGGGGTAAGGGGATTCGAACTCCTGACATCCTGCTCCCAAAGCAGGCGCGCTACCGGACTGCGCTATACCCCGGCTTGAAATTGGCTCCGTGACCAGGACTCGAACCTGGGACCCAATGATTAACAGTCATTTGCTCTACCGACTGAGCTATCACGGAACTACATATTTCAATTTACAACGGTGAAGCTTTACTGCGTTCTCTTCGACCCGTTCGCATCGCTGCGTTCGTGTGTCTGAGGCGCGCTATTCTACAATCTTAAGCACCTCTGTCAACCCCCTAAATTGCTTTCAAGTTAATGATTTGCAACTTATTTCAGATTCCGGCTTGGGGAGCTGGAACCCTTCAGGGCGACTTACTGCGGGGCGCACTTTACAAGCCTTTTCCTTTCAGTTCAACAGCCTGGCGAAAAAAAGGCCTCGCAATGCGAGGCCTCTTCAATTTTGCTGCCGCCGTGAATCAGACGAAGACGATTTCGTCGTTCTCCACGACACCCTTGGCGGTATCGCCCGGCATGAAACGACCAGACAGAATCAGCTGCGCCAGCGGGTTCTCGATCCAGCGCTGGATTGCTCGTTTGAGCGGCCGTGCGCCGTAAACCGGGTCGTAACCCACCGCGATCAGCTTATCCATGGCCTCAGGGCTGAGATCAAGCTTCAACTCGCGCTCGGTCAGGCGACTGCGCAGACGACCCAACTGGATCTCGGTAATGCCCGCGATCTGATCCCGAGCCAACGGCTCGAAGATCACCACTTCATCGACCCGGTTGATGAACTCCGGCCGGAAGTGCGTGGAAATCGCATCCATCACTGCCGCACGCTGCGCCTCACGATCACCGACCAATTCCTGGATCTGCACCGAGCCCAGGTTGGATGTCATGACAATCACGGTATTTTTGAAATCCACCGTGCGGCCATGACTGTCGGTCAGTCGGCCATCTTCCAGCACTTGCAGCAAGATGTTGAAGACGTCCGGGTGGGCCTTCTCGACCTCGTCCAGGAGGATCACCGAATAAGGCTTGCGACGCACCGCCTCGGTCAGGTAACCGCCCTCTTCATAGCCTACATAGCCTGGTGGCGCACCAATCAGACGAGCCACGGAATGTTTCTCCATGAACTCGGACATGTCGATCCGCACCATCGCCTCTTCCGTATCAAAGAGGAACTCGGCCAGCGCCTTGCACAGCTCAGTTTTACCGACACCGGTCGGGCCGAGGAACATGAACGAACCACTCGGGCGATTCGGGTCGGACAACCCGGCCCGCGAACGCCGTACCGCGTTGGAGACCGCGACCACGGCTTCGTCCTGGCCGATCACACGTTGGTGCAACAGGCTTTCCATCTTCATCAGCTTGTCGCGCTCGCCCTCGAGCATTTTCGACACCGGAATACCGGTCCACTTCGAAACGACTTCAGCAATCTCTTCTTCGGTCACCTTGCTGCGCAGCAACTGGTTTTCAGTTTTGCCGTGCTGGTCGACCATTTGCAGGCTGCGCTCCAGGTCCGGGATGATCCCGTATTGCAACTCGGCCATGCGGTTCAAGTCGCCTTTTCGGCGCGCGGCTTCCAGTTCCTGACGGGACTGTTCGATTTTCTGCTGGATCTGCGCAGAGCCCTGTACTTCGGCTTTTTCCGCGTTCCAGATTTCCTCCAGGTCCGAGTACTCACGTTCGAGGCGGACGATTTCTTCCTGGAGTTTTTCCAGACGTTTTATCGCGGCTTCGTCGCTTTCTTTCTTCAGCGCCTGGGATTCCACCTTCAGCTGAATCAGACGACGCTCCAGACGATCGAGCACTTCCGGCTTGGAGTCGATCTCCATGCGGATGCGGCTGGCCGCTTCGTCGATCAGGTCGATGGCTTTGTCCGGCAGCTGACGATCAGTGATGTAGCGATGACTGAGCTTGGCCGCAGCGATGATCGCGCCGTCGGTGATCGCCACCTTGTGGTGAACCTCGTAACGCTCTTTCAGGCCACGCAGAATCGCGATGGTGTCTTCTTCGCTCGGCTCGTCCACCAGCACTTTCTGGAAGCGTCGTTCGAGGGCTGCGTCCTTCTCTATATATTGGCGGTACTCGTTGAGCGTGGTCGCGCCGACGCAGTGCAGCTCACCGCGCGCCAATGCCGGTTTGAGCATGTTGCCCGCATCCATCGAGCCTTCGCCTTTACCGGCGCCAACCATGGTGTGCAGTTCGTCGATGAACAGAATGATCTGCCCTTCCTGCTTCGACAGTTCGTTGAGCAGGGACTTGAGGCGTTCTTCGAACTCGCCACGGTACTTGGCACCGGCAATCAGCGACCCCATGTCCAGGGACAGCAGGCGTTTGCCTTTCAGTCCATCCGGGACTTCGCCGTTGATGATGCGCTGGGCCAGGCCTTCAGCGATGGCGGTTTTACCCACGCCAGGCTCACCGATCAGCACCGGGTTGTTTTTGGTGCGGCGTTGCAGGACCTGAATGGTCCGGCGAATTTCGTCGTCACGGCCGATCACCGGATCGAGCTTGCCTTCTTCGGCACGCTTGGTCAGGTCGACGGTGTATTTATCCAGCGCCTGACGCGACTCTTCGTGGTTGGCGTCATTAACGGCCTCACCACCACGCAGGTTGTTGATCGCGTTTTCCAGGGCTTTCTTGCTGACGCCCTGGCCGAGCAACAATTTGCCGAGCTTGCTGTTCTCGTCCATGGCGGCGAGCAACACCAGTTCGCTGGAGATGAACTGGTCGCCCTTCTGCTGGGCCAGACGATCGGCCTGATTGAGCAGGCGCGCCAAATCCTGCGCCATGTTCACGTCGCCGGTCGGGTTCTGGATTTTTGGCAGCTGGTCGAGCTCTTTGGTCAGCTCTTTACGCAGGCTGTTGACGTCGAAGCCAACCTGCATCAACAGGGGTTTGATCGAACCACCCTGCTGTTCAAGCATGGCTTGCATCAAATGCGCCGGTTCAATGCCCGGATGATCGAGGCCGACGGCCAGGGATTGGGCGTCGGACAAGGCTAACTGCAACTTGCTGGTTAAACGGTCGATACGCATGGGTCACCTTCCTTTTGAGCAGGCCGGACCTATAAAACATCCTGAATGAAGAAACCTGCCAGATACCGTTATAGATGCGGTCGATTCTGGGAGTTTCAAGCGTCGTGACGTTGATGCAGGTCAGCTAAGTCTAGCGTTCGTGCCCTGTCTCACGAATACGTTCCTCTTTTGACGAGTGGCTGTTGTCGTCAGGCAAGGCGCCGCGACGAGTCATAGCCCGCTATGGCGAGGAGCGGCAACGCAGCATGACGGCAACAGACACCGTCAAAAAGGAACAGTATTTGTGAGACAGGGCACTACAGCCAGATCAGGGAGGCAAACCGACCAGTGCGTGGACTGCGGCGGTAAGAAAAGAAGCGAGGATCGGTCACGGTGCAGAAACCGCCACCATAAACAGCGGTGACACCGCGAGCGGCCAGACGCAAACGCGCCAGCTCATAAATGTCAGCCATGAATTTGCCAGCATTTTGACTCGGCACAAAGGCTTTGGCGGCTTTGGGCAATTGCTCGACGAAGGTTTCGCGCACTTCAGGGCCGACTTCAAAGGCTTGCGGGCCAATAGCCGGGCCCAACCAGACGAGCACGTCTTCTGGTGGCACGGCCAGCGTGTCTAGAGTCGCTTCCAGCACACCCGCCGCCAACCCGCGCCAACCGGCATGGGCCGCCGCGACGCGAGTGCCTGCACGGTCGCAAAACAATGCCGGCAGGCAATCCGCGGTCATCGCTGTGCAGGCAATACCGGGTGTTGCCGTCCAGCTGGCATCGGCAGTGGCCGTAAGGCTTGGGTCTGCGTGAGCCACGGCAATGCCGTGAACCTGCTTTAACCAGGCCGGTTGAATAGAGAAATGATCGGTGAGGCGACGGCGGTTTTCGGCAACAGCTTCGGGGCTGTCATCGACGTGATCGCCGAGGTTGAGGCTGTCGAACGGCGCCAGACTGACGCCGCCCGCACGGGTGGTCACGCAGGCTTTCACCCCGGCAGGCGCAGGCCAGTCGGGAATCAGCCAGTCACTCATCCGATGAACGCCTCGCGGTCTTGCTTGAGCAGCGTCAGCAACCAGACGAAATCGTCCGGCAGTGGCGATTCCCAGCTCATGCGTTTACCGGTGGTCGGGTGATCCAGCTCCAGGAACCGCGCATGCAGCGCCTGACGCGGGAACGCCTTCAACGATTCGACCATGGTCACACTGGCTGCCGGCGGAATACGGAAACGACCGCCGTAGGCAGGATCTCCGACCAACGGGTAGTTGATGTGAGCCATGTGCACACGAATCTGGTGCGTACGACCGGTTTCAAGCTTCACCCGCACGTGAGTGTGGGAGCGGAAACGCTCGAGCACGCGGTAATGGCTGACGGCTTGCTTGCCACCTTCCATCACAGCCATGCGCTGGCGTTGCTGACCGTGACGACCGATCGGCGCGTTGATCTTGCCGCCGGCAGTCACCACACCGATCACGATGCACTCGTAGATCCGGCTTACGCTGCGGCTCTGCAATTGCGTGACAAGCTGTGTCTGCGCCTGAATGGTCTTGGCCACCACCATCAGACCGGTGGTGTCCTTGTCCAGGCGATGCACGATACCGGCGCGGGGCACATTGATGATGTCCGGCACGTGGTGCAGCAAGGCGTTGAGCAAGGTGCCATCAGCGTGACCGGCGGCAGGATGCACCACCAGACCCGCGGGTTTGTTGATCACCAGGATGTCGTCGTCTTCATAGACGATGTCCAGCTCGATGTCTTGAGCGATCCATTCGCCCTGAGCTTCCTGCTCGGCAGTGAGTTCAAGAATGGCACCACCATGAACGATGTCTCGCGGGCGGATAACCGCCCCATCCACAGTCAGGCGGCCGTCTTTGATCCAGGCGGAAAGGCGCGAGCGCGAGTGCTCAGCGAATAATTGTGCGGCGACTTGATCGAGGCGTTGGCCGCCCAATTCGGACGGCACCTCTGCGCGAAGTTCAATTTTATCGGACATGCTCAGACTAGGCGTCGGCACAGCCTTTGGTTTCGGCTGCGCGCTTGTGGTTAAATACGGCGTCTTTTGCCCCGAGGCTATTCAACGGGGCGCTCATCATAACAGGACGGCCCCGCCCAAGACAGCGGCCGTCATAGGGACGCAAGCCGCCATGCAAGTGAAACACCTGCTGCTGATCGCCATCCTCGCATTGACCGCTGCTTGCTCATCGAAGGAAGTCGTAGACGAAAACCTGAGCGAGGTCGAGCTGTACCAGCAGGCTCAGCACGATCTGGACAACAATAGCTACACCGCCGCCACAGCCAAGCTGAAGGCGCTGGAGTCGCGTTATCCGTTCGGTCGCTACGCCGATCAGGCTCAACTCGAGCTCATCTACGCCAACTACAAGAACACCGAGCCTGAAGCTGCGAAGTCCGCCGCCGAGCGCTTCATTCGCCTGCACCCGCAGCACCCGAACGTGGATTACGCGTATTACCTCAAGGGTCTGACTTCTTTCGACCAGGACGTCGGCCTGTTGTCGCGCTTCCTGCCGTTGGACATGACCAAGCGTGACCCGGGCGCCGCTCGCGACTCCTACAACGAGTTCGCCCAGCTGACCAGCCGCTTCCCCAACAGCCGCTACTCGCCGGACGCCAAGCAGCGCATGATCTACCTGCGCAACCTGCTGGCGGCCTACGAGATTCACGTTGCCGACTATTACCTGACCCGTCAGGCCTATGTCGCCGCCGCGAACCGTGGTCGCTACGTGGTGGAAAACTTCCAGGAAACCCCTTCGGTCGGTGACGGCCTGGCGGTGATGACAGAGGCCTACCAGCGTCTGCACCTGGACGACCTGGCCGCCACCAGCCTCGAAACCCTGAAGCTCAACTACCCGAACCACCCAAGCCTGGTCGACGGTCAGTTCCAGCCTTCGGTGGCCGAAGCCGACAACCGTTCGTGGTTGAGCAAGGCGACACTGGGCCTGATCGAATCCCGTCCACCGCTGCCGCCGGGCGAAACCCGCGCCAACCAGGACGTGCAGAAGCAGTTCCAGGACGCCAAGGACGCGATTCCGAACGATCTCAAGCCTAAAGATGAAAATGGCGACGTGATCGAAGAAGAGCAACACGAGTCCGAAGCCAACAACAGCGACCGCTCGTGGTTCAGCTACATGACCTTCGGCGTGTTTGACTGACACATCGGGTTGTACAAAAAGGAGCCTTTCGAGGCTCCTTTTTTATGGGCTCGATGATTACGCTGTGCGCTGGTCATGTCCTTGGCTAAACTGGCTCATCACTCGTCGAATAGCAGCTCATCATGCTTCGTTTACTGTTCTGGATCGCCCTGATTGCCGCTGCGGTATGGTTCTGGCGCAAGTTCAAGGGCCAGGCTTCTGTTCCCAAGTCCTCTGCCGAACTGGAAGCGGCCCCGATGGTCCGCTGCGCCCATTGCGGCGTTCACCTGCCACGCGACCGCGCGCTGAACCTTCAACAACAGTGGTATTGCAGCCAGGCTCATCTTGAGCAAGGCCCGGGCTCCAGTGATCGCTGAGACCTCCAGTCCCGGCAGCAAACAGGCCCAGCGACTGCTGCGCCTCTATCACCTTTACCGTTTGAGCATCGGCATCACCCTGGTGCTGTTGATCTCCAGCAACATGGACAACCAGTTGCTGACGTTCAGTAATGACGACCTGCTGCGCAGTGGCAGCTGGTTTTACCTGGTGCTGAATATCCTGCTGGTGGTATTCCTCGGGAACACCCGGCGCCCGGCGCAACTGTTCAGCCTGGCGCTGACCGACGTCCTGCTGCTGTGCGGTCTGTTCTACGCCGCCGGCGGTGTGGCCAGCGCCATCGGCAACTTGCTGATCGTATCGGTGGCCATCAGTAACACCTTGTTGCTAGGGCGCATCGGCCTGCTGATTGCCGCGGTTGGCGCGCTCGGCATCGTCGGGCTGAGCTTCCTCCTGAGTTTCAGCCATCCCGCCACCCCCAACGATTACCTGCAAGTCGGCACGCTCGGCGCCTTGTGTTTTGCTGCGGCATTGCTGGTGCAAGGGCTGAGCCGACGCCTGGAGGTCAGCGAAACCCTCGCCGAACAACGGGCAAGCGAAGTCGTCGGCCTCGAAGCCCTCAACGCACTGATCCTGCAACGCATGCGTACCGGCATCCTGGTACTCGACGACAAGCGGCGGGTTCAACTGGCCAACCACAGCGCCTTGAACCTGTTAGGCAGGGAAAATCTTGCAGGCCAACTGATCGACGACTACTTACCCAGCCTGGTCGAACGCCTGCAACTGTGGCTCAACAATCCGACGCTGCGCCCCCAGAGCCTGAAAGTCGCCAGTAGTGGTCTGGAGCTGCAACCGAGCTTCATTGCCCTGGACCAAAGCCCTCACCACCAGACCCTGGTCTTTCTCGAAGACCTCGCGCAAATCGCTCAACAAGCCCAGCAATTGAAGCTCGCCGCCCTCGGTCGCCTGACCGCCGGTATCGCCCATGAAATCCGCAATCCACTGGGCGCCGTTAGTCATGCCGCGCAGCTATTGCAGGAATCAGAGGAACTGAACCGCGCGGATCGACGTCTGACACAGATTATTCAAGACCACTCTCAGCGAATGAATCGGGTAATCGAAAACGTCCTGCAACTGTCCCGCCGCCAGCAAACCGTAGCGCAACGGCTTGATCTGAAGCCGTGGCTGGAACAGTTCGTCAACGAAACCCGCGAGGGGGCGACCGAACATCAGCAGATTCATCTGCGCATCGGCTCAGGGGACTTCAAAACCCTGATGGACCCAGACCAGCTGACCCAGATTCTCGACAATCTGTTGCGCAACGCCTGGCGCCATAGCACCTTGAATCACGACCTGGCACAGGCCTGGCTCGAGTTGTTCGTCGACCCGGACAGCCAGCTGCCGATCCTCGAGATCCTCGACAACGGTCCCGGCGTGGCACCGGAGCATCACGTGCACTTGTTCGAACCGTTCTTCACCAACAGCCCCCAAGGCACCGGACTGGGGCTTTATCTGTCCCGTGAGCTGTGCGAAAGCAACCAGGCCCGCCTAGACTTCAAACCACGCCAAGGCGGCGGCTGCTTTCGCATCACTTTTGCTCACGGACGGAAACAAAGTTGAACATGAGCCCACGGCAAAAAGTCCTGATCGTCGACGACGAACCGGATATCCGCGAACTCCTGGAAATCACCCTGGGCCGGATGAAACTCGACACCTTCAGTGCCCGCAACCTCGGCGAAGCCCAGGCCCTGCTCTCGCGAGAGACGTTCGACTTGTGCCTCACCGACATGCGCTTGCCGGACGGCACCGGCCTTGAGCTGGTGCAACACATCCAGCAACGCCACTCACACGTACCGGTGGCAATGATCACCGCTTATGGCAGCCTGGAAACGGCGATCAACGCCCTCAAGGCCGGCGCCTTCGACTTCCTGACCAAACCGGTGGACCTCACTCGCCTGCGGGAACTGGTCAGCAGCGCGCTTCGGTTGCCTGCGCCGGGCGGCACCGGCATCGCCATCGATCGCCGGCTGCTGGGTGATTCACCGCCCATGCGCGCCTTGCGCAAACACATCGATAAACTGGCCCGCAGCCAGGCGCCGGTGTACATCAGCGGCGAATCCGGCAGTGGCAAGGAATTGGTCGCGCGACTGATCCATGAGCAAGGCCCCCGCGCCAGCCAACCGTTTATCCCGGTCAATTGCGGAGCGATTCCGTCGGAATTGATGGAGAGCGAGTTTTTCGGGCATCGCAAAGGCAGCTTCAGCGGTGCCATCGAAGACAAGCCCGGACTGTTCCAGGCGGCCCATGGCGGCACCCTGTTCCTCGACGAAGTGGCGGATTTGCCGCTGGCGATGCAGGTCAAACTGCTACGGGCGATACAGGAAAAAGCCGTTCGCGGTGTCGGGGAACAGCAGGAAACCGTGGTCGATGTGCGTATCCTTTGCGCCACCCACAAAGACCTCGATGCCGAAGTCGCCGCCGAACGCTTTCGCCAGGATTTGTACTACCGCTTGAACGTGATCGAACTACGGGTGCCGCCCTTGCGCGAACGCCGTGACGACATCGAATCCCTCGCCAGCCATGTGCTCAAACGCCTGGCCACCAGCACTGGCCAACCCGCCGCAAAACTCCACCCCCAAGCCCTCGACGCGCTGAAAAGCTATCGCTTCCCCGGCAATGTGCGGGAACTGGAGAACGTGCTCGAACGGGCGCACACGTTGTGTGAAAACAAACAAATTGAAGCCAGCGACCTGCGACTGGCCGAAGGCAACTGCAATCCCGAAGGCGGTGTGCCGGACCTGACGCAGATCGACAACCTGGAAGACTACCTGGAAAACGTCGAACGCAACCTTATCCTCCAGGCCCTGGAAGAAACCCGCTGGAACCGCACGGCAGCGGCTCAGCGGTTGAATCTTTCATTCCGGTCGATGCGCTACAGGCTCAAGAAACTGGGACTCGATTGAGTCTCAGATCCGTCCAGCCGGTGCATACGGTGCCGGATCAATGATCGGCTCACGCCCCAGCATCACATCCGCAAACAACTGACACGACGCTGGCGCCAGTACCAGGCCGTTACGGTAATGCCCGCAATTGAGCCAAAGCCCTTCGAACCCTGGCACGCGACCGATGTAGGGAATACCTTCCGGTGAGCCCGGTCGCAACCCGGCCCAGTGCCCCACGACTTCGGCATCCACCAGTGCAGGAATCAACTCCACCGCCGACGCCTTCAGGCTCTCCAGGGCAGATTCGGTCGGTGTCTTGTCGAAGCCTTCATGCTCCAGCGTACTGCCGATCAGAATGTGCCCGTCGCGCCGGGGAATCGCATAACGTCCCTTGGCCAGAACCATGCTCGGCAGGAAATCCGCTGCGCATTTGTAGAGGATCATCTGCCCTTTCACCGGCTCGACCGGCAGGTCCAGGTCCAGGCTCTTGAGTAAATCACCGCTCCAGGCACCCGCGGTCAGAACCACCTGATCGCCATGAATCGCTCCCGCCGAGGTCTGCACCCCGACCACCGTAGCGCCTTCACGGATAAACCCGCTGACTTCACACTGCTCATGAATCGTCACGTTCGGCAGCGCCAGCAACGCAGCCTTGAGGGACTTCACCAGCCGCGGATTACGCACATTGGCCACATCGGCCATGTAGATCGCCCGGGAAAAACCGCTCCCCAACACAGGCACCGCGTCGTGAGCCGCCGAGATATCCACAGCCCGCAACGGACGGTTTTCCCGCTCGGCCCATGCCAGCGCCTCGGCCTCATCATCCAGATCCAGCCAGTACAACCCGGTGGTATGCACCTCGGGATCGACACCGGTAGCGGCAAACAGTCGCTCACCCAGCTGTGGATAAAAATCCTGGGACCAATGCGCCAACGCGGTGACCGCCGGGCTGTAGCGCCACGGGTAAAGCGGCGAAACGATACCGCCACCCGCCCAGGACGACTCCTGACCGACGTTCGAACGATCCAGCAGCACAACACTTTGCACTTCGGACGCGAGATTGAACGCTGTCAGCAGGCCAATCACGCCGCCGCCGACAATCACCACTTGCTGTTGCCTGGTCATGTTCTGATCCAACCGTTAAATAGACAGAGGGCGCAAAAAGGCGCCCGCAAAAGGAACTCAGCGCCCCCAGCAATCCTTGGCAACCAACCCGGCCGTGGCGTTGACCATGCTTCTGACGCCGGTGTTGGTGATGGTGAAATCACCGCACTTGTCAGTCTCCATGGCTTTGCCAGCCTTGCGAACTGCCGTCAGCAGGAAGGTCTGATCGGTCAGGGTCTGGGTAATGGTGTAAAAGTCATTGCCAGGACTCAGGCCTGCAACGCCGGTGTAGACATTGTTCTTCGAATAGAAACGCTCGAGGATCTGTGCCTGCTCGGAGAGCAGCCCGGCCACCTCCGTTCGACGGCCTTTTTTTACGTACTCGGTGAGGCTCGGGTAGCCAATGGTGATAACGATCCCGATGATCGCTATCACGATCATGATTTCGATCAGGGTAAAACCTCGGTTGGATCTGCGCATGCCTCAACTCTCACTTACTGTATTTGTCGCCACATGATGCGACGGCTGCCGCCGCTGCCGGGCTTTTCCACCAGGGAGCTGATGCCACCGCTGGAGTCGTTCACAATCTTGCGGGATGCATTGTTGACGATCGCGTTCAACGTCGGAATACCACCGGTAAAAATCACCCCGCTGGAAATCGAATCCTTGATGTCGACAAGCCCGTCACCATTGGTGTCGAGCACCGCGTAATTGAGCATCTTACCGCTGAATGCATCCAGCTCGACCAGTTTGCCGGTACCGAAACTGGCGCAAGGATCGGTGGTGTCCACGCTGGCCGTGGTGAACACGATCCGGCCGGCCACCAGACTGGCCTGATTGATCACCCGCTCACCGGTTAGCACGTTGTTGTACACCAGCGGCAGGTACCAGCCTTTTTTCGCCGGATAGGTCACATCGTTCTGGCTGGTGGTGATGAATTGCCCACTGCTACCCGAGAACACGCCAGTCACCGACTGTGCCTGCAAACTGGACGTTGTGATTTGTCCGGAGCCACCCTCCGCATCCCACACGGCATAGAAAGCCTGAAGGTCTTTGTTGGTCTTGTCGGCAGTCTCATTGAATTTACCGGTACCGAAAAACACTTCCTTCCCCCCCAACGAATTGTCCGCCAGCAATGGTTGCGCGGTAATCGGCTGGGTGATGCCACCTGCGGTGGTAAACAGCGGATTGCGGGAAAACGCCAGGTCCCACGATTCAGGGGCGGTGGCACTCAAATCAAACTTCCACAGCCTCCCCTTCAAATCGCCGCCATAAGCGGCCTGAACCACATTCTGCGAGTTGACCCGAAGTTTTACCGACGACAGGCCGTTGGTCGTCTCCGCACCGTCGACCACTATTTTCTTGATCAGCGTGCCGTCGCGAATGTCGACCACGTACAACGCTGCCACCCCGGAGTTGCTGCCATAACCGTTGGAAATGAATGCCGCCCATCGACCGTCGGCCAAGCGTGCCACTTCCGGTCGTGCGTAGGCATAACCCAGATCATTGAAAATGTTCGCCGTGTTTGCTGTGGCCGGTGCGCTGATCTCCCACAACGCCTTCGTTACGTTACCGGCCGATGCGTCGAACAGTTGAAGCGCATAGAAGGTCCGCCCTCCCGCCCCTGTCCCGCCCAACGCAAGGGTTTTCCAGGCACTGTTGAGCTGGGCATCGAACACGCCCACCTGGCCGTCCACTAGAAACTTGTGGCTCACCCCGTTTATGTAAGTGGAGTCGGCGATGTAGTGCAGTGACGGCAACACACTGGACGGCATAAAAGCGTAACGCCGTGTGCCGTTGGCCGTGTTGATGACGTTTACAAAGCCGTCGTTGGCGTTCACCACGAGGCTGGCGTTCATACTTGCCGCCTTGGTTGCCAGATAGGTGCTGTAAGTGGTGTCGCCTGACAGATCGGACGCGGTTTTATCCGTGGGCGACGCCAGGGCTAACGGCGAATTGATGATGTCGCCAAGCAGCACACTGCGCACTTTCAGGCCGGCCTTATTGGTGCCCTTGCTCCACTCCACCAGATCGCTGCCAGTGATGCCGGTGGGCAAACTCTGGTTGAGGGATGTTTGCTGGGCAGGGGAAAAACTGGCGTAGGCCAGCGTCACAGCCGCATTGGTCAGGGTGTTCCAGGATTGATAGGTCGGCGCCGTGGCACCGGGCACGATGGCGGTATCGGTTGTCCACAACACCGAGGCGGTGTTGACCGCACCACTGGAGGTAAATCCGTAGGACTTGATCGTGCCGCGCCAATCCTTGGGATCGTAACTGGTCTGAAAGTAACTCGAACCGCTGGCCAGAGTGGTCCCGCTGGTGACGCCACTGCCACCGGAGCCGGCCTTTGAGGTGATATCGCTCAGGGCGGACGAGAGTGCACTGTTGAGTCCTGCACTGTCGGTCGCCTGGTAATACTTGCCCTGCCCGTAAGTCGCCGCGTCCGACAACATCTGGTTCGCAGTGGCGAAACCGACGGTGTAGGTGTTCATGTTCTGCTTTGGAAAATCCGCTGCATCCCAGCTTTTGCTCGCAGAATCGGTGCCGGTCGTGCGCATGTCGATGTCGAAGGCGAACTTGGCAATGTCATCCAGGTAAAGGGTATCGCCCTCATCGTCGCCGCCGGGGCCATCGTTGTTTATACCGTCCCAATTGGGCAGTCGGGTACCGCCCAGGGGATCGGTGGTCGGGAAGGTCCGGTCAAAGGTGGGCAAGCCGTCGGTAATCACCACGCCATAGTTTTTCTGGCAGCGGTACTGGATCGGACTGGTGTAGGTGGCGGGCGTCGAGTTGTAGAACGGCGCCATGCCGCGCATGTACCGGGTCACTTCGTAATAGGTTTCCGCCAGGGGCGTGTTGGCGACCGCACTCAAGCCGTTGATCGAGGTAATCAGGGCACTGTAGTTGGCCTGGTCCGCCAGATCGCTAATGGAACGGGCGATGTAGCCACCATTGCCGGAGTTGTTGCTGTTGACAGGGTTGAACGTCGCCAGGCCAATACGCAGCCCGCGGTTGGTGGTCACCAGATCGGTGGACACCTTGCGCGCAACGTTCATCCGGTAATCGTTGGGGATGGAACCCGTGGTGAAATCGCGGTTGCTACCGTTGGCCAGCCCCACCAGGTACGAAATGTAGTCCGCAGAATATCGGGTATTTTCGTTGCCTACCGGATCGGGCAGTTTGAGGCACTGGGGCGCGAGGCTGTTGTTGTAAAACGCGTAGTAACCGTTGGAGCATCCGGACGTCGGCAAGCTGGAGAGGAAGACCGTGTCACCGGTGATGTAAGAGAAACCCAGACACAGCCCCAGCAGCGCATTGCATTGCCGGGCCGGGGTTCGGTTCACTGCCGGATCGAATCCTGCCGCGTAGATGATGTTGTTCATGCTGCCCGAATCGTCGATCAACAACATCACGTTCGGTGCGACGGCTGCAGCGCTCAATAGCGGTGAATCCGACGGTGTGAAGGCATACGCGGGCGCTGAGAGATATAAACCCAACAACACGCCGCATACCAGGCGCCACAACCCGGCGTGCCGTTCAGTACTTCGCATAGATACTCTCCACCACACTGCGCGAGTTGCCCGCGATGCCGACTGCGGTCACCCGGTACAGCGTTGTCGAGGTGTTGCTCGGCACATTCACGGCGGTCAGGGTGGTGCCGATGTTCTGCACCCCGTAAAAACCGCTGCCGGAGGCGATCCAGGTTACTCCCGAGGTGGAATTGAAACCGGCGCCGGTGATTGTCGACGACTCGGCCGGTGGCGCGCATTGGGTGGTGCCGCTGCAGACCGGCAACGAAAAGGTCTCCAGTTGCACCGCGCTTTCACCCACGCGCAACGCCGATTCGGCGCCCTGGAACGACTGATTGCGCAAGGTCACGCTGGCGGCCATTTTTTCCTGCAGGGTGGCGTTTTGCATCGATGAAAGACCGATCAATGTCAGCAACAGAAGAAACACCAGGCTGACCAGCAGCGCCATGCCCCGCTGGGCGTGAGGGGTCACGGGAGTAATACTCATCGGCCCTCCCCTCATGGCAGGCGGTTGCGCAGCGCGGCAACCACGTTGAAGGTTTGATTGCCTACCCGGTTGTTCGGGTCGGTGAGGGTCAACGTCAGGCGAACACTACGGATGCGCGCCGGATCAGTGGGATTGCTGCTGTAACTGGAGGCAGCCACATCAGTGGCGGAACTGGCGAGGCCGAAGCTCACGTTGAAGGCACTGACGTTGTTCACCAGTACCGCCTGAGCCGGCGTGCCGGTGCCGACACCCATCAGCAGTTGATTGTTGCTGAAGCTGTAGATCAAGCGCCGGATCGGAAACGCCAGCTCTCCCGACCCCGGAACTCGGGCGCCCGTGTAGGCTGTTGCATTGTTCCGACAATCGGAAACCACCGTCCAGGTCGGTACCCCACCACTGCCGCCGACATCCGCTGTCACCAGGGTCAGTTTGAGGTTGGCGTTGTCCCAACTGATCGGCGTTGTCTGGCTGGCATTGAAGTCACCTGCCGAGCTTGAATCGGTGACTGCCCCCAGACATCCGAACATGCCGACCATGCGGATTTCCTGAATCATCTTGCTCAGCACGAACCGCGCATCTTCCTGCATGGCGGCAGCGGTGTTCTGGCTGACATAGGTGTTCTTGGCCGCGATGAAAATCTGCGCCACGCCCAGGACCACGACCAAACTCAATGCCAGGGCGATCAGTAACTCGATCAGACCGAAACCTCTATTGGACCGGTTCATGGCGTCGGCACCGGGTCGATGGTGGCACGACTGGTCAGGACGAAACTGCGCCGCGAATTGGCGATATTCGCAGCCCGCGAGTCATCCCAGGTAATGGTGATGGTGTACACCCGCTGATTGAGCGTCACGCTTCCGGTGGCGGTGGCGCCGCCGAAATTGACAATGTTGGTGGTGAAGTCGTAGAGGTCCTGATCCCGCGCGACGCTCAGGTTGCCTGAGGTCGGAGGCGTGACGGTGTAGTCGGCACCGGAGTTGGCGCGAATGCGGTCCATCATGTCGTAGGCGATAAAACTCGCCTGGCTGGTCATCCGCGCGCTGTCAGTGTACTTCAGCGCATTGAGCTGAATCGCCGCAGCCCCCAACAGCCCCACCGTCAGAATCAACAACGCAACCAAGACTTCGATCAGCGTCATGCCCTCCTGTGCACGCTTGCTCCATCCCCTCATCCGCAGCTTCCACCCAATAGAATTCGTCCGTTCAAACACACATTCAGCGTCCTGCTTTGTGCCCCCAGTACATAGCTGATCACTACCGCCGTGGACGGTGCCGACAACCCGCCAAGGTTGTTGAAATCGATGGCGGTCACTCCTGAGGTTAGCGTCAGAGTCGCGCCGCTGCTCATCGCTGGAACAACCCGCAATACATTGGCCGGATTGCCAGTCCCGTCAAACACCGTTAATTCTCCGGTCCAGACGCTGCCGCCGGCCGTCGGGCGTAGCCGGGTGGTGACGCCACGGTCGATGGCCTCCAGTCGGGCGAAATTGAGTCCGCGTTGCAGATCGCCGATTTCGGTGTCGGCCTTGGTGCTTTGCACCGAACGGGTAAACGCCGGTACGGCCAGCGTGATCAGGATCAGAAACACCGCGAGCGCGATCAGCAACTCGATCAGCGTGAAACCTTTTGTACGATGATCCATCTGTGCCCTCCGTCGCCGTCGGCTATACCTGCTTCTACACGCTAGAACATTCGACCGGCGGATGTACGGTTGTTTTGCCATTACTCGCGCAGGGATCGCGCGGGCCGCAGCACTCCAGGGAGGGAGATGACATGCATCAGCGAGGTTTCAGCCTGATCGAACTGCTCATGGGACTGACAATTGTCGGGATTGTTCTACTGTTGGTCAGTCCGGCGTTTGCTGCACTGACTGAATCGAACCATCGCGAGCAGATGGCAGAGTCGCTTATCAGCGGTATACGCAACGCCAGAACCGTTGCCATCACACGCAACCAGAGCGTCGTGATTCACGGTATCAACGGCGACTGGAGTCAGGGCTGGCGGATCATTTTGGATATCAGTGGCAAAGGCGCGGAGGACAACAGCAATCCGCTGTTGGTTGAGCGCGCGAGTGGCACTCGGGTGCCGATTGTCGGCAATTGGCCGGTCAGGCGATACATACGCTTCAACAGTATTGGCGAGCCACAGATGCCCGGCCGGGCCTTTCAAGCGGGGACATTGCACATCTGCGCAGCCCGCGAACCGGTCACTCAGCTCCAGGTGGTGCTGGCCGCGACCGGCCGCGTCAGCCTGCGCAGCCATAAGGCTGAGCAGGCGCTGTGCCCAGGGGGCAAAAGCGTTAAAGCAGGGAGCGGACGCGCAACTCTTTAGGCATGGAGAAGGTAATGTTCTCCTCGCGACCGGCCAGTTCATCGGCGCCGGTAGCGCCCCACGCCTGCAACTGCTGGATCACGCCACGCACCAGCACTTCCGGTGCGGAGGCGCCAGCGGTGATGCCGATTCGCTCGACACCGTCGAACCAGCTCTTTTGCAGGTCTTCGGCGCCGTCGATCAGGTAGGCCGGGGTGGCCATGCGCTCGGCCAGTTCACGCAAGCGATTGGAGTTAGAGCTGTTCGGGCTGCCGACCACCAGTACCACGTCGCACTCGTCGGCCAGTTGCTTGACCGCATCCTGACGGTTTTGCGTGGCGTAGCAGATGTCGTCCTTGCGCGGGCCACCGATCGCCGGGAAGCGTGTACGCAGTGCGTCGATAACGCGGCTGGTATCGTCCATGGACAGGGTGGTCTGGGTCACGAACGCCAGTTTTTCAGGGTTGTTCACCTGCAAGGCGGCGACGTCTTTCTCGTCTTCGACCAGATAGATCGCGCCACCATTGCTGCCATCGTACTGGCCCATGGTGCCTTCGACTTCCGGGTGACCGGCGTGGCCGATGAGGATGCATTCACGGCCGTCGCGGCTGTAGCGTGCCACTTCGATGTGTACCTTGGTCACCAGCGGGCAAGTGGCGTCGAACACCTTCAGGCCACGACCGGCAGCTTCGGTGCGCACGGCCTGGGAAACACCGTGGGCACTGAAGATCACGATGACGTCGTCCGGCACCTGATCCAGTTCTTCGACGAAAATCGCCCCGCGAGCACGCAGGTCTTCGACGACGAATTTGTTGTGGACCACTTCGTGGCGCACGTAGATCGGCGGCCCGAAGACTTCCAGGGCGCGGTTGACGATTTCGATCGCCCGGTCCACACCGGCGCAGAAGCCACGGGGGTTGGCGAGTTTGATTTGCATGCTGTGCCTCGTGTCTTGCGCGCAAGAAATAGCGAAAACAGTAAAAAAACTTCTTACTGTGGGAGTGAGCCTGCTCGCGAAAGCGTCATCACATTCAACATCAATGTTGACTGACACACCGCTTTCGCGAGCAGGCTCACTCCCACATTTTGACCGTGTTCGGTCAGTTACAGCGATTTGACGTTGATGATCTCGACGTCAAAGGTCAATGTCTTGCCGGCCAGCGGGTGGTTGAAGTCGATGGTCACTTGTTCGTCATCGAATACCTTCACCACACCGGGCAACTCAGTATTGGCCGCATCGTTGAAGATCACCAGCAAGCCAGGCGACAGTTCCATGTCCTTGAACTGCGAGCGCGGGATGATCTGTACGTTCTGCGGGTTGGGTTGGCCAAAAGCGTTTTCCGGCTGAATCGTCAGCGTACGCTTGTCGCCAGCCTTGAAGCCGAACAGCGCAGCTTCGAACCCTGGCAACAGGTTGCCGTCACCGACCTTGAAGGTCGCCGGGGCTTTGTCGAAGGTGCTGTCGACGGTGTCGCCGTTCTCCAGGCGCAGTGCAAAGTGCAAAGTGACTTCCGTGTTCTGGCGGATGCGTTGCTCAGCCAATACCTGTTCAGTCATGAACGGCTTCTCCGGTCTTCTTACTTTTGAACATGTCCAGCGCAAGCATTACGGCACCGACAGTGATTGCACTGTCGGCAAAGTTGAACGCCGGGAAATACCAGCGGTTCTGCCAATGCACCAGAATGAAATCGATCACATGGCCCAGGGCAATGCGGTCATACAGATTACCCAGCGCGCCGCCCAGCACCAGCGCCAAAGCGACGGCCAGCCAGGTTTCGTTGCGCCCCAGACGCTTGAGCCACACTACCAGCACCGCACTGACCACGACCGCGATCAGGGCAAACAACCAGCGCTGCCAGCCGGAGCTGTCGGCCAGGAAGCTGAACGCCGCGCCCGTGTTGTAGGCCAGGGTCCAGCTGAACAAATCGGGGATCACCACGATTTGCTGGTACATCTCGAGCTTGCCTTCGAAGTAGAACTTGCTGGCCTGGTCGATGACCAGGACCAGCAAACTCAACCAGAGCCAGCTCAGCCGTCCGAAACGGCCAGCCGCATTAGGCATAGTGACGAACCTCGCCAGCGCCGCTGATGTTATCGACGCAACGACCGCAGATTTCCGGATGCTCCGGGTTCACGCCGACGTCTTCACGGCAGTGCCAGCAACGGGCGCACTTGGCGTGGCTCGACTTGACCACCTGCAGTTTCAAACCGCTGACTTCGGTGACCACGGCATCGGCCGGCGCCTGAACGAACGGTGCAACAGTAGCGGTCGAGGTGATCAGGACGAAGCGCAATTCGTTGCTCAGCTTGGCCAGGTCGGCGCTCAGCGCCTCTTCGGCGAACAGCGTCACTTCGGCTTGCAGGTTGCCACCGACGGCCTTGGCCGCGCGCTGGATTTCCATTTCCTTGTTGACTGCGACCTTCACCGCCATGATCCGCTCCCAGTAGGCGCGGTCCAGCTCGACGTTTTCCGGCAGCTCGGTCAGGCCTTCGTACCAGGTGTTGAGCATTACCGATTCGTTACGCTCGCCCGGCAGGTATTCCCACAGTTCGTCAGCGGTGAATGCCAGGATCGGCGCGATCCAGCGCACCAGCGCTTCGGAGATGTGGTACAGCGCGGTTTGCGCCGAACGGCGGGCCTTGCTGTTGGCGCCAGTGGTGTACTGACGGTCCTTGATGATGTCGAGGTAGAAACCGCCCAACTCCTGCACGCAGAAGTTGTGGATCTTGGAGTAGACGTTCCAGAAGCGGTATTCGCTGTAGTGCTCTTGCAGCTCGCGTTGCAGCAGCAGGGTGCGGTCCACGGCCCAACGGTCCAGCGCCAGCATTTCTTCGGCCGGCAGGATGTCGGTGGCCGGGTTGAAGCCGGTCAGGTTGGAGAGCAGGAAGCGCGCGGTGTTACGGATCCGCCGGTAGGCGTCCGCACTGCGTTGCAGGATCTGCTCGGAAACCGCCATTTCACCCGAGTAATCGGTGGAAGCGACCCACAGACGCATGATGTCGGCGCCCAGGGTGTCGTTGACCTTTTGCGGCGCGATCACGTTGCCCAGGGACTTGGACATCTTGCGGCCGGACTCATCGACAGTGAAGCCGTGAGTCAGCAGTTCGCGGTATGGCGCGTGGTTGTCGATGGCGCAACCGGTCAGCAACGACGAGTGGAACCAGCCACGGTGTTGGTCCGAACCTTCCAGGTACAGGTCGGCACGTGGGCCGGTTTCGTGGCCCATCGGGTGCGAACCGCGCAGAACGTGCCAGTGCGTGGTGCCCGAATCGAACCAGACGTCCAGGGTGTCGCTGATCTTGTCGTATTGCGGCGCTTCGTCACCGAGCAGCTCGGCCGCGTCCATCTTGAACCAGGCTTCGATGCCTTCGACTTCGACGCGCTTGGCGACTTCTTCCATCAGCTCGGCGGTACGTGGGTGCAGCTCGCCGCTTTCCTTGTTCAGGAAGAACGGGATCGGCACGCCCCAGTTGCGCTGACGGGAGATGCACCAGTCCGGGCGGTTGGCGATCATCGAGTGCAGGCGCGCCTGGCCCCAGGCCGGAACGAACTTGGTCTCTTCGATGGCTTTGATCGCCCGCTTGCGCAGGGTTTCGCCGGTCACAGGTTCTTTGTCCATGCCGATGAACCATTGCGCGGTGGCGCGGTAGATCAGCGGGGTCTTGTGACGCCAGCAGTGCATGTAGCTGTGTTCGATGATGCTGGTGTGCAGCAGCGCACCCACTTCGGTCAACTTGTCGACGATGGCCGGGTTGGCTTTCCAGATGAACTGGCCGCCAAAGAACTCCAGCGACGTTGCGTAAACGCCGTTGCTCTGTACCGGGTTGAGGATGTCGTCGTTGACCATGCCGTACTTCTTGCAGGTCACGAAGTCGTCCACGCCATAGGCTGGCGAGGAGTGAACCACGCCGGTGCCAGCGCCCAGTTCAACGTACTCGGCCAGGTAAACCGGCGACAGACGGTCGTAGAACGGGTGACGGAAGTTGATCAGTTCCAGCTCTTTACCGGTGGTGGTCGCAATGACCGAGCCTTCCAGGCTGTAACGGGCCAGGCACGACTCGACCAGCTCTTCAGCCAGTACCAGCAGTTTGTCGCCGACATCGACCAGGGCGTAGTTGAATTCCGGGTGAACGTTCAACGCCTGGTTGGCCGGGATGGTCCACGGGGTGGTGGTCCAGATCACGATCGAGGCAGGTTTGCCCAGCGACGGCAGACCGAAAGCGGCAGCCAGCTTGGCTTCGTCGGCAATCGGGAAGGCCACGTCGATGGTCGAGGACTTTTTGTTCTCGTACTCGACTTCTGCTTCAGCCAGGGCCGAACCGCAGTCGAAGCACCAGTTCACAGGCTTCAGGCCCTTGAACACGAAACCGCCCTTGACGATTTCTGCCAAGGCACGGATTTCACCGGCCTCGTTTTTGAAATCCATGGTCTTGTACGGGTTGGCAAAGTCGCCCAACACGCCCAGACGGATGAATTCGGACTTCTGGCCTTCGATCTGCTCGGTGGCGTAGGCACGGCACAGTTCGCGGGTTTTGTCCGCGCCCAGGTTTTTACCGTGGGTCACTTCGACTTTGTGCTCGATCGGCAGACCGTGGCAGTCCCAGCCCGGAACATAAGGCGCGTCGAAACCCGACAGGGTTTTCGAGCGGATGATCATGTCCTTGAGAATCTTGTTCAGCGCATGACCGATGTGAATCGTGCCGTTGGCGTACGGAGGACCGTCGTGAAGTACGAACTTCGGACGATCCTTGCCAATCTCGCGCAACTTACCGTACAGGCCAATGCTGTCCCAGCGCTGCAGAATCTGCGGTTCGCGCTGAGGCAGGCCGGCCTTCATTGGGAAGGCGGTGTCCGGAAGGTTTAGCGTGGCTTTATAGTCGGTCATTTAAGGCTCTTCATTAGCGATTGGCGCTAGGTGCGACAGGGCACGGGCGGCGGCAACATCCGCATTGATCGCCGTCTTAAGCGCCTCCAGAGAGGCGAAACGCTGCTCTTCACGCAGCTTGTGGTGGAAAACCACCGTCAAACGCCGGTCATACAGATCGCCGGCAAAATCTAAAAGATGCACTTCGAGGTGGGCTTTGCCATCACCTTGAACGGTTGGCCGCACGCCGATATTGGCGACGCCTGGCCAGGTCTTGCCGTCGATGTCGACGTTGACCAGGTAAACCCCGGTCAGCGGCACGCGACGACGCTTGAGTTGTATGTTGGCCGTGGGCGTACCCAACTGGCGCGCCAGCTTCTGGCCATGCAGGACCCGCCCGGCAATCCGGAACGGACGCCCGAGCAGTCGCTCGGCCAAGGCAAAATCAGCAGCAGCCAGGGCATTACGGACCTGGGTGCTGCTGACACGAATACCGTCCAGCTCGACGGTTTGCGCCGCTTCGACGGTAAAACCCTGAAGGACGCCAGCCTGTTGCAGGAAATCGAAATCCCCTACCCGGTCGCAGCCGAAACGGAAGTCGTCACCGACCTCTAGATGTTGCACACCGAGGCCGTCCACCAGAATGGTGTCGACGAATTCGCTGGCGCTGAGCTTGCTCAAGCGCTGGTTGAAGGCCAGGCACAGGACCCGGTCGACACCTTCCTCGGCCAGCAGCTGCAGTTTATCCCGCAGCCGGGCCAGACGGGCCGGCGCCGTGTCCGGCGCGAAGAACTCTCGCGGCTGCGGCTCAAAAATCACCACGCAGCTGGGCACGCCCAACTCGAGCGCGCGCTCACGGAGCCTCGCCAGGATAGCCTGGTGGCCACGGTGAACACCGTCAAAGTTGCCAATAGTGGCGACACAGCCCCGATGCTGGGGGCGCAAGTTGTGGAGGCCTCGAACCAGCTGCATAACGCGCTTCTTGCTCATAAAGTGGTCGATTATAACCACACCCGGCGGCCGACGACAGGCAACACCGTAACCCAAAGTGATCGAGCCGACAAAACCGTCGATTCGCCCGTGTTTATCGAGGTCGTGACCTCAGCTCAGCGTTTTGCGATTGAAGTCGCGCAAACGGAAGCCCATCAACAGCAACATGCCGAAATAAGCCACCACACCGGCAACGACCAATGCGCCCAGACGCAAGAACCGCTCCAGCATATGCCCCTGATCCCAGGCTGGCATGAAATGCATTCCGACCAGTAACACAGCCGACATCACCAATACTGCAATCACTAGCTTGAAACCGAACTTCGCCCAACCCGGTTGCGGCTCATACATCTGCTGCTTGCGTAGCTGATAGAACAGCAGGCTGGCGTTAATGCACGCACCGATGCTGATGGCCAGCGCCAGACCGGCGTGGGCCAGTGGGCCGATCAACACCAGGTTGAACAATTGGGTAACGATCAGGGTGAAAATCGCGATTTTTACCGGTGTGCGGATGTTTTGTTGCGCATAAAAGCCCGGCGCCAGCACTTTGATTACGATAATCCCGAGTAAACCGACCGAATAAGCGATCAGCGCCCGCTGGGTCATGGAGGCGTCAAACGCGCTGAACTGGCCGTACTGGAACAAAGAAACCGTCAGCGGCTCGGCGAGAATCCCCAGCGCCAGGGAGCACGGCAACACCAGCATGAAACACAGGCGCAGCCCCCAATCGAGGATCCGCGAGTATTCCTGGCGATCCTTGCTGGCGTAGGTCTTGGCCAGGGTCGGCAGAAGAATCGTGCCCAGCGCCACGCCCAGCACACCGGACGGTAATTCCATCAAACGGTCGGCGTAGTACATCCAGGACACGGAACCAGCGACCAGGAACGAGGCGAAAATAGTATTGATGATCAGCGAAATCTGGCTCACGGACACACCGAGAATCGCCGGCAACATTTGCTTCATGACCCGCCAGACGCCGCTCTCACGCAGGTTCAGTCGTGGCAACACCAGCAGGCCGATCTTTTTCAGGTGCGGCAGCTGATAGAGCAATTGCGCCAGACCACCCGCCAGTACTGCCCAGCCCAGCGCCATGACCGGCGGATCGAAGTACGGCGTCAGGAACACCGAAAAGATAATCATGCTGACGTTGAGCAGGGTCGGCACGAAGGCCGGCACCGAGAAGCGGTTATACGTGTTGAGGATCGCCCCGGCCAACGAAGACAGGGAGATCAGCAATATGTAAGGAAAGGTCACCCGCAACAGACTGGCCGTCAGCTCGAATTTTTCCGGCGTGTCGGTGAAGCCCGGCGCGGTCACCCAGATGACCCACGGCGCAGCGATCATGCCCAACGCGGTGACCAACGCCAGCACCAGCGTCAGCAGGCCCGAGACGTAGGCAATGAAGGTTCGCGTCGCCTCCTCGCCCTTCTGGCTTTTATATTCAGCAAGAATCGGCACGAATGCCTGGGAAAAAGCCCCTTCGGCGAAGATCCGCCGCAGCAGATTGGGCAATTTGAAGGCGATAAAGAAGGCGTCAGTCGCCATCCCGGCGCCAAATGTGCGCGCAATGAGAGTGTCACGAACGAACCCCAGAATCCGGGAAAGCATCGTGATAGAGCTGACGGCGGCCAACGATTTGAGCAGATTCATTGAAAGAGTTTGTGCCTGTCGATAAACAGCAGGCGAACAAAGCGCCTACTTATGCGATACTCCGCGCCGCAGCAGCACAGAGCCAAAGCTCGCGAGTTTACAGGTCAAGCGCCGGAAATAAATATCCCGCCTCTTTATACCTACCACTTAGCGGAACGTCTCAACCGCCCTTGACAAGACATCAACTCATCGGCATGATTCGCGGCCTATTTTGTTTGCTATTTCCTAAAAAGTCTTTCGAGGAGCTCGACGGTGGCCAACACACCTTCCGCCAAAAAACGTGCAAAACAGGCTGAGAAGCGTCGCAGCCACAACGCCAGCCTGCGTTCCATGGTTCGTACCTACATCAAGAATGTAGTTAAGGCCATCGACGCAAAAGACGCTGAAAAAGCTCAAGCTGCTTACGTTCTGGCCGTGCCAGTTATCGACCGTATGGCCGATAAAGGCATCATCCACAAGAACAAGGCTGCTCGTCATAAGAGCCGCCTGAACGGTCACGTCAAGGCTCTGAACCTTGCTGTTGCCGCATAAGCGATAAGCTTGTTAAAAAACCGACCCTAGGGTCGGTTTTTTATTGCCTGCGATTTAGCAAATCCAGCGCAAAAAAATGGGAAGGGGCAGCCCCTTCCCATACTTTTGATCTTCTTTGGATTACTGTGCCTGCGCCCACGGCAGGATAGGGATGGCGGTGACCGCATTCTGCGGACTGCCTTCGATCACACGATCGCTATAGACCAGGTACACCAGCGTATTGCGCTTCTTGTCGAGGAATCGCACCACCTGCATGGTCTTGAACACCAGTGACGTGCGCTCCTTGAACACCTCGTCACCATCCTTCAACTCGCCCTTGAAGCTGATCGGCCCGACCTGACGACAAGCGATAGACGCTTCCGCGCGATCTTCAGCCAACCCCAAACCACCCTTCACGCCACCCGTCTTGGCCCGCGACAGGTAGCAGGTCACGCCCTCAACCTTTGGATCATCAAACGCTTCGACGACGATGCGGTCATTCGGACCGACAAACTTGAACACCGTCGACACCTGACCAATCTCCTCGGCCGAGGCCAGCAGCGGCATCGCCAACAGCAGACCCAACAATCCTTTTGCCACGCGCATTCAGGTATTCCTTCAGACCAGGATCAGGTTATCGCGGTGAACCAGTTCCGGCTCTGCCATGTAACCCAACAGACCGACAATCGCCTCAGACGACTGACCGATGATTTTTTGTGCCTCCAGCGCGCTGTAGTTGGCCAGGCCTCGGGCGACTTCACGACCGTCCGGCGCCACGCAAACCACCATCTCGCCACGACGGAAGCTGCCCTGGACCAGCTTGACACCCACAGGTAGCAAACTTTTGTTGCCTTTGGACAGCGCAGTCACCGCACCGGCATCCAGCACAAGCGTGCCGCGGGTTTGCAGGTGCCCCGCCAGCCATTGCTTGCGCGCCGCCAACAGGCCGCGCTCAGGCGACAGCAAGGTGCCGATGCGCTCGCCCGCCTTGAGGCGATCCAGCACACGGTCAATACGCCCACCAACGATGATGGTATGCGCACCGGAACGAGCCGCCAGCCGCGCAGCACGCAATTTGGTCTGCATGCCGCCACGACCCAGCGCACCACCCGTACCGCCCGCCACCGCATCCAGCGCCGGATCATCGGCGCGCGCTTCGTAAATCAGGTTGGCGTTAGGGTTATTACGCGGATCGGCGTCGAACATGCCATCGCGATCCGTGAGGATCACCAACAGATCAGCCTCGACCAGGTTGGCCACCAGCGCCGCGAGCGTGTCGTTGTCGCCGAAACGTATTTCATCAGTGACTACGGTGTCGTTTTCGTTGATCACCGGAATAACTTTCAGCTCAACCAACGCGCGCAAGGTGCTGCGGGCATTCAGGTAGCGCTTGCGGTCGGACAAGTCGTCGTGAGTCAGGAGAATCTGCGCGGTATGCCGGCCATGCTCGGCAAAGCTCGACTCCCAGGCCTGCACCAGCCCCATCTGACCGATGGCGGCAGCGGCCTGCAACTCGTGCATCGCACTGGGTCGTACGGTCCAGCCCAAACGGCTCATGCCGGCCGCCACCGCCCCGGAGGACACCAGCACCAACTCGACGCCAGCCTCATGCAAAGCCACCATCTGCTCGACCCAAACACCCATTGCCGCGCGATCGAGGCCCTTGCCGTCCGCCGTCAGCAAAGCGCTGCCGATCTTCACGACCCAACGCTGCGCACCTGTCACCTTGCTCCGCATCATCTTCAACCTTAGCTTGAGGACAGCGCGACCTGGCACTGCCCGTGACGTTAATCGTGGCTATTACTGACCAACGATCGATTTCCAGATACTAAAACGCCGCTCTAGTGAGCGGCGTTTAAGTTTATCGCAACGAATCAGTCACGCACGTAAATGATTTCCGGACCGTCTTCGTCATCCACATCTTCTTCGTCCCAATCATCGTCGCCGATGTCGTGGACCGACTTCACGCCGCTACGGCGCAGGGCACGCTGGTCATCCAGGGCCTGCAGCTGAGCACGGGCTTCGTCTTCGATGCGCTGATCGAGTTCGGCCAATTCTTCTTTGTAAACCGGGTCGTTAGCCAGGCGATCAGCACGGTCTTCCATGTAACGCATGATGTCGTGGCAAAGACGCTCGGTGCCCAGCTTGGAGATAGCCGAGATCACGTAGACCGGACCGGTCCATTCCAGGCGATCAACGATTTCCTTGACGCGAGCATCGTGCTCTTCTTCAAGGATCTGGTCGCACTTGTTCAGCACCAACCAACGATCACGCTCAGCCAGGGACGGGCTGAACTTGGTCAGCTCGCTGACGATCACTTCAGCAGCATCCGGCGCGCTGGCGTCATCGAGCGGCGCCATGTCCACGAGGTGCAGCAGCAAGCGGGTACGCGACAAGTGCTTGAGGAAGCGAATCCCCAGGCCTGCGCCATCGGAAGCACCTTCGATCAGACCCGGAATGTCCGCGACCACGAAGCTTTTCCAGCGATCGACACTGACCACACCCAGGTTCGGCACCAGCGTGGTGAACGGGTAGTCGGCGACTTTCGGCTTGGCGGCCGACACCGAACGAATGAAGGTACTTTTGCCCGCGTTCGGCAAGCCCAGCAGACCGACGTCAGCCAACACTTTCATTTCCAGCTTCAGATCACGCGCCTCACCCGGCTTGCCCGGAGTGGTCTGACGCGGAGCACGGTTGGTACTGGATTTGAATCGGGTGTTACCCAGACCGTGCCAGCCGCCGTGAGCAACCAACAAACGCTGACCGGCCTTGGTCAGGTCTCCAATCACTTCCTGAGTAGCGGAGTCGATGACGGTCGTGCCGACCGGAACACGCAGGACCAACTCTTCACCTTTCTTACCGGTGCAGTCAGTGCTGCCGCCGTTGGAACCACGCTCGGCATCAAAGTGCCGGGTGTAACGGTAGTCCACCAGGGTGTTGAGGTTTTCGTCGGCGATCATGTAGACCGAGCCGCCATCACCACCGTCACCGCCGTTCGGGCCGCCGTTTTCAATGAATTTCTCGCGACGGAAGCTCATGCAACCGTTGCCGCCGTCGCCGGCCTTTACTCGAATCGATACTTCATCAACAAACTTCATAACAAAACGCCTCTCGTCATACGGACGAGCCGAAAAACACTAAGACATAAGACTCTTGCAAAAATGAGCGCAGCGACCTCAATCAACGACCGCAAATCCAGCGCTGGAGCCCATCACAAACAGCTTTGCAAGAGACTCACCCCACAAACGAAAAAGCCCCGTCGCGAGACAGGGCTTTTCCAGCAACTACGTAATTATGCCGCGACGACTGCAGTCTTCGGGACAATGCTCACGTAACGGCGGTTGAAAGCGCCTTTTACTTCAAACTTGATCACGCCGTCGATTTTAGCGAACAGAGTGTGATCTTTACCCATGCCAACACCGTAACCGGCGTGGAATTGGGTGCCGCGCTGACGCACGATGATGTTGCCCGGAATGATAACCTGGCCGCCATACATCTTCACGCCAAGGCGTTTGGCTTCTGAGTCGCGACCGTTACGGGTACTACCACCAGCTTTTTTGTGTGCCATGAGTCAATTCTCCTAGTGAGGAATTAGGCTGAAATTAAGCCTGAATACCGGTGATTTTGATCTCGGTGTACCACTGGCGGTGGCCCATACGCTTCATGTGGTGCTTACGACGACGGAACTTGATGATGCGGACTTTATCGTGACGACCTTGGGAGATCACTTCAGCCACAACGGTAGCGCCAGCAACAACTGGAGCGCCGATGTTCACGTCATCGCCATTGGCGACCAACAGAACGCGATCAAAAGTAACGGATTCGCCGGTAGCGATTTCCAGTTTTTCGATCTTCAGGTATTCACCTGGGGCGACCTTGTATTGCTTGCCACCAGTAACAATTACTGCGTACGACATGGTATTTCTCCGATAATCCTGCTCACCCAGCTCTTTATAAGAAGAGGTATTGGCTGGCATGGCTGCATTGGGCTGGAAGGCCTGTTTGCAATTGCGTAAGGCAGGTGCTGCCCAGGAAGTTCAGGGTGCGCGATTGTACGCAAGCTGCCGGGGCGATGCAAGAGGCCGTCCATCGTACCTTGACACCCGCCGACGTGGGTCCTAGCATGCCGCGCAACCCTTCTGGAGCACCTGTCGCTGATGCAACCCCAAGCTTTCTACCGCGCGGTGGCGGACGATTTTAGCGCCGTCGACGGCATCATCAAGAAGCAGCTGACTTCCCGAGTGCCGCTGGTATCGAAAATCGGCGATTACATTACCTCGGCTGGCGGTAAACGCCTGCGCCCTCTATTAGTGTTGCTGTGTGGCAAGGCTCTGGGTCGCGAAGGCGATGACCTGCGCCTGCTGGCCGCGACCATCGAGTTCCTGCACACCGCGACCCTGCTGCATGACGACGTGGTCGACATGTCCGGCATGCGCCGTGGCCGCTCGACGGCCAACGCCATGTGGGGCAACGCCCCTAGCGTGCTGGTGGGCGACTTCCTGTATTCGCGGTCCTTCGAAATGATGGTCGAACTGGGCTCCATGCCGGTGATGAAAATCCTTTCGCAAGCCACGCGCATCATCGCCGAAGGCGAAGTGTTGCAGCTGTCCAAGGTTCGTGACGCCAGCACCACCGAAGAAACCTACATGGAAGTCATCCGCGGCAAGACCGCGATGCTCTTTGAGGCCTCGACCCACAGTGCTGCAGCGCTCTGCGAAGCGACATCGGAACAGTCAGAAGCCCTGCGTACATTCGGCGATCATCTGGGCGTGGCGTTCCAATTGGTCGACGACCTGCTGGACTACAAAGGTGACGCCGAAACCCTGGGCAAGAACGTCGGTGACGATCTTGCCGAAGGCAAGCCGACCCTGCCTCTGATCTACACCATGCGCGAAGGCACGCCGGAGCAGGCTGCCCTGGTGCGCAAGGCGATCCAGAAAGGCGGCATCGAAGACCTGGAAAGCATCCGCGAAGCCGTGGAAGCGTCTGGTTCGCTGGATTACACCGCCCAGCTGGCTCGTGACTACGTGGCCCGCGCGATCAAGTGCCTCGACGCGCTGCCTGCCAGCGAGTACCGCGATGCGCTGGTCGAATTGAGCGAATTTGCGGTCGCCCGCACGCACTGATTTTTACAGCAAGATCAAAAGATCGCAGCCTGCGGCAGCTCCTACGGGGCTGCGATCTTTCGCTGTCACCCCTCTTCCGCCTAAAACCCTATATAATGTGCGACTTTTAGCGATCCTCAATCCAAGGAGCTTTAGTGAGCACGTTGCCACCCTGCCCAAAATGCAATTCCGAATACACCTACGAAGACGGCGCCCAGCTGATCTGCCCTGAGTGCGCCCACGAGTGGTCCGCCAGCGGCGAAGCCGAAGCAGTGTCCGATGACACCGTGAAAAAGGATTCGGTCGGCAACGTCCTGCAGGACGGCGACACCATCACCGTGATCAAGGACCTCAAGGTCAAAGGCACGTCGCTGGTGGTCAAGGTCGGCACCAAGGTCAAGAACATCCGCCTGTGCGATGGCGATCACGACATCGACTGCAAGATCGACGGCATCGGCCCGATGAAGCTCAAATCCGAGTTCGTCAGAAAAGTCTGAGCCTGCTGTATTCCATCCCGCGTCCCGCGTGGGATGGTGCTTCACCCTCCCCGCTTCGCCCAACAATCCCTCGCAATAGCCAAACGCCAGCCGTTTTGACCTTACGCAACCTTTACCCTTAAAAAACACAAACCGCCAATAGGTCCTTGCTATTTGATGAATAAGAATTATTCTCATTGAAACCCATCAATGGAGATGAGACCCATGACTTATTTGATCGACGCCTGGCTGGACCGCCCACACCCTTACCTCAGGATCCTGCATCGGGAAACCGGAGAAGTTTGTGCGGTGCTTGAAGAAGAAGCCTTGACCGAGCTGCAGGATCAGGGTGATCTGGACGTCAACGGCTTGAGTTCCAGCGAGCCGGTGGTGCTCAAGGAACTGGTGCGCAATCTGTTTCTGTTCTGCTATGCCCGGGCATTGCGCCCGACGCATGATCTGACGCACAAGATCGAAATATGATGCAGCGCAAAAAACTGTGGGAGCTAGCCTGCCGGCGATTGCGATCTGACAGCCAACATTGCTGCTGACTGACACACCGCTATCGCGAGCAGGCTCGCTCCCACATTAGCCCGACGTAGTATCGGGCCGGGTCTTACAGAACGTCGAGCAGTTCGACGTCGAATACCAGTACGCTGTGCGGCGGAATGCTGCCAACGCCTTGAGCGCCGTAAGCCAGTTCGCTCGGCACGTACAGACGCCATTTGCTGCCGGCGTTCATCAGTTGCAGGGCTTCGGTCCAGCCAGCGATCACGCCGCCAACCGGGAATTCTGCAGGCTGACCACGATCGTAGGAGCTGTCGAACACAGTGCCGTCGATCAGAGTGCCGTGGTAGTGAGTGCGCACTTGATCTTCACGGGTTGGCTTGGCGCCTTCACCTTGAGTCAGCACTTCGAATTGCAGGCCGGAAGCCAGGGTGGTGATGCCGTCACGCTTGGCGTTTTCAGCCAGGAATGCCAGGCCTTCGCCAGCAGCGGCTTCAGCTTTGGCAGCTGCTTCAGCTTGCATGATTTCGCGAATGACCTTGAAGCTCGCGGACATTTCTTCCTGACCCACACGGCTTTCCTTACCGGCGAAAGCGTCGGTCAGACCTGCCAGGATCGCGTCCAGGCTAACGCCCGGTGGCGGGTTGTCGCGCAGTTGATCGCCCAGCTGACGGCCAATACCGTAGCTGACGCGGGTTTCGTCGGTGGACAGATTTACTTCGGACATGACACTGCTCCGCTGTGCGGACGGCCCTGGAACTTGCCGTGCGTACACAGCGCGTCCCGGAGCGCCCGGAACCAAAAGGGCCAGCAGACTAGCACAGATGCCATTGCGTTGATGAGAGGTGTCAGTGCTGCCACGCAATCGGTACCTTCAGGCTCCCCTCGGAACTGGCACCGAGCCCACACATCTCGTCATGAACCGAAACGTGTACAAGGTTGAATGGCAAGCTGGGAAAGGCATGAAGCACTTCACGCGCATGCTCGACCGAACGTAAATGAAACATCTGGCCGTGGTTATCACTCAACGGATACGCCGCGCCATGCATCCGCGCTTCCAACAGGTAGATCCCGCCTTCCATCGAGATCAGATTGAGCTCATCAACCTTCCCGGCGATGGCATAAGCATTCAACTCTTTCAGGTCCATAAACGCACCTCACGCAATGGCGAGCCAAGATCTTTACAGGCATAGGCCTCGGCGCATCAAAGTACAAGCCACAAACGACACCGCCCGTCTGTTTCGCAACAGACGGGCGGCTGGGTATAGCGATAAAAAGCGATCAGTGCTTGGTCAGCTTATCCAGATAACCCATGGCAAACGCCGAAATCACGAAGGTCATGTGGATGACCACGTACCACTTCAAATGCTCGGGATCGACGTTCTTGGCGTCCATGAAAATCCGCAGCAGGTGGATGGAAGAAATGGCCACGATGGAAGCGGCCACCTTCATCTTCAACGAAGAGGAATCCATGGTGCCCAGCCAGTTGAGCTTTTCCTTGTCGTCATCGATATCCAGTTGGGAAACGAAGTTCTCGTAACCGGAAATCATCACCATCACCAGCAAACCGCCTACCAGCGCCATGTCGATCAGCGACAGCAACACCAGAATCAGATCCGACTCGGCCATCGAGAACACGTTAGGGATGACGTGGAAGACTTCCTGGAAGAATTTCAGCGCCAGGGCCAGCAGCCCGAGGGACAGACCGAAGTAGATCGGTGCCAGCAGCCAGCGGCTGGCGTACATTGCATTTTCGATAAAGCGTTCCATTAAATCTCACAAGGGGGCTGGAAATGGCCGCGAGTATATCAGCCACCAGTTACACCCAGAAACCGCCGGGAAATCCGCAACCTGCGAGTGTGTGACAAGGTTTTTCTGCTAGTGTCCAAAGCATTGACAGCTCAGCGACATCGGACAGGAAGACGGGAAATGGATGTGCGATTGCCTTTAACGAGCGCCGGCATTTGCCTGGCTTTGCTGATGAGCGCCTGCTCACCCAGCGATGAGAAGCGCCAGGTCAGCCTCGAGGAAAAGACTGCGCAGTTCGAGAAGTCTCTGGATGCGATTCAAGATCCGAAACTCAAGGAAGCCGTAGCTGAACTCGGCGGCTCACTGTTGTTGCTCGAGCGTGCGCAACTCAAGCTCGACAGCAAACCGGTGGAAACAGAATATGGCGAAGACGCCCTCGCCGTCCTCAAGCACTATCCGACGCCCCAAGCCTTGGTCGACACGTACATCAACGGCCTGTTCGTGCTGCACAAAGATTCCAGTTCCGACTACCTGACCGACCTGCAACCGGTGTTCCCCTTCAACTTCAACATTCCGGTCGCGTTTCTCTTTCCCCATAGTCTTGAATGGCAATCGGTGACCTTGAGCAACAAACGCGTCATCCCGTTTCAGCCGGAATGGTCAGAAACCGATCCTGGAATTCAACTGAGCCCATCGAGCTCAAACCTGACCAACCCCGACGACCTGACGGTGACCTACCCCTTCATCGATGGCCTGGACGTGGACAAAAAGAACCAGCCACAACCGGTGAGTCTGCAAGGCAAGGTGGAAGTGATCGCGCCGCGCCGACTCTACAGCTTCGACCTGACGAAAAAGGACGTTGGTCAGACTCGCACCAACGACAACCTCAGCGTCACCCTGCTGAACCTTGCAAACAACTACGCCGAAATCGAATTCAACAACAGCGCGCCACAGGCCCCCGAGGTCGGCGAAACACCGCTGAACCCGCTGATCGTCCAGGCCAAGGACAGCACCGGGCAATTTCTCTCGCGCTCAGGCTCGATCAACGAAACCTCCACACAAATAGCCTTCTATCAAAAGCAACTGGCGAAAATGCAACAGCAGAAAGCCTGGAGCGAGAGCTTCGAGAAACAGATCGATGAAGAGCAGCGCGCCTTTGAGAAGCAACAGAGCCACCATTATTCCAAGGTGTATTTCAACGGGTCGATCGACGCTCTTGAAGTCAGCGTACTGGACTTTTCAACCGCCACGGTGACCCGCAAGGACCTGAACCTGCCGGTACTTCGCTTCGACCCACACACCACGCAAAAGACCATCCAGCCACTGACGCTGCCGGTGGTGGTGTACGACGACCAGGCCCCGATATGGCTCAAGGGCGCCACGCTTGGCGAGGAACAACTGAAAAAGAGCGTCAGCATCAGTCAGTCGGTCGAAGAGCCCAGCGCCGCGCGTATCGAGTTCGATCACCCCAAAAGCTTCAATGATGAGCTGCTCGGCACCTCCTTCAGCCCCGGCGAAAGCCCGGTCAGTTTCTTTACCGAGGACGGTAACGGCAAACGCGATCAGCCAATCGAGTTGCCGCCTGAGGCTTACCAGGTCGATCCCCTGCGCGGCATCATCACCTACGACTTGAACCTGTTTCCAGAAACCCCGGCTTACGCGGTGGGCTCCATGCCGCTGTTTCTCGCCACTGTCGAAAAGAAAACCATCGACGCCCACCAGTTGCCCAAAGGGCTGGTGCTCAAAGGCAATGCGCTGGTGGTTGATCTGAAGCAGTTTCCCGCCCAGGACTGGCGTTTCTTCGCCAAGGACGACAGCGGCAATTATCTGAAGGAGATTCTTTCGGTCAGCCACGATGCGAGCGCAGAAGGCCCGGCATTATTGGGGGTGCATTACTTCTACGGGCAGCCTGCCCGCCTGGAAACCTATCAACGAACCGATCTCTCCACCGTGCAATATGGCTTCGAGGTCAAACTCGACAAGGCGGACACATCCAACCTTGCTCAATAGCCTGTTCAGTGCTCGGGCCGAAACTCGAAACCTCCAGGGTTGCGGCAGCGGCCACCATTGATTTCCCGCAGCTGAGCTTGCAGGTGCAGGCACCAGATTTGCGGATCATCGGCCAGCTCATAGCCGTGCAGGGTGAGACTTTCAACAATGGTGTCGAGGATCGACTCAGCCACAAAGGGGCCATGAAACGGGCCCTGGGCTTTGATGGCAGAAGGTTGTTCGCCGGCCATTCCAGCGGCGAAGAGTAAGGTCCACATGCCCGTATCCCCCGCCAATGGGCGGATGGCACACTCGATACGGGTCACAAGGCCCAGGCATTGACGGGTGAGGCAGAGGTTGCGCGACATGGCGGCGACCCTCGGTAGATCCGGTATTCAGCCCCCACGGGAGGGCTGTCTCGATCCAGTGATTACTGTCGATATCCTTGACCTGAGAATAGAGGAAAAGTCTGACTAGCACGTCAAGTGAGACCAGAAGGCGCCGAATGGTCATTGTGTGAATATTGACGCCAGACTGATGGCACTTTTTCGGAGTGCGCCGGATACAAATGTGGAAGCGAGCCTGCTCGCGAAAGCGGTGTGTCAGGCGACATTGACGTCAACTGGCACTCCCTCTTCGCGAGCAGGCTCGCTCCCACAGTGGATCTACCTGATCCTCAAATTGTTTCTGTATCAGGCGGGCTTGGTTTCCACCAAGGCTTCCTGCGCCATCTCTTTCTCGGCTTCCTTGAGGTCTTCTTCGCTGATCATTTCTGCGATGACCCGCAAGCGTTCCACCACCCGCGCGTTAACGCTGCCTTCAGGGAACTGACCATCGGCGTCCGGCGCACCGGCCGGCTCGCCGACCAACAGGCTCAGGGCTTCATCAGCCTGGCGCACGGCGTAGACGTGGAACTGCCCCGCGCGCACCGCCGTCAGCACTTTCTCGTCGAGCATCAGCGTGGCAACGTTGGCGTGGGGAATGATTGCGCCCTGCTCCCCGGTCAACCCGCGCGCTTCGCAGAGTCGGAAGAAGCCTTCGATCTTCTCGTTGACCCCACCCACCGCCTGCACTTCACCGAACTGGTTGATCGAGCCGGTGATCGCAAAACACTGCTTGAGCGGGGTTTTCGACAGGGCCGAAATCAAGGTGCAAGCCTCGCCCAGCGATGCACTATCACCGTCGACATAACCGTAGGACTGCTCCAGGGCGATACTCGCGGAAATCGCCAGCGGGAATTCCTGGGCGTAACGACTGCCCAGATACCCGGTGAGGATCATCACGCCTTTGGAGTGAATCGGCTGGCCAAGATTGACCTCGCGCTCGATGTCGACGATGCCGCTACCGCCTGGATACACCGTGGCGGAAATCCGCGCCGGTATACCGAAGGCCGAGTCACCGACCTCCAGCACTGTCAGCCCGTTGCACTTGCCGACCGCCGCACCTGCGGTGTCGATCAGGATGATCCCGGCCAGCATGTCATCGAGAATCCGTGCCGAGACGCGCCCGGTCCGCGTGGCCTTGGCCTTGAGCGCACGCTCGATGTGCCCGGCGTCGGTCATTTCGTCACTGGCCAGTTGGCGAATGAAATCCGCCTCGCTGACCAGTTGGAACAGATCACCGATCCGCGCCGACAAACGCCCCTGGTGTTCAGCCAGGCGAGCACTGTAAGTCGCCAGACGCGCCACCGCATCAGCGGTCAGCGGCGCCATGCCTTCTTCGGAGGTGCGGGTCTTGAGCAACTGGGCAAACTGCTCCAGGCTTTCATCGACCATCGGGATGTCTTCGTCGAAGTCCACCAGGACACGGAACATCTCCTGGAAGTCCGGATCGAGGTCCTGCAGCGTGTAGTAGAGCTGTCGGGCGCCGATGATGACCACTTTGACCTGCAACGGAATATGTTGCGGAGTAAGAGTCACGGTGGCGAAACGGCCCATCTCACCCAGCGGCGATTCCATTTTCAATTTGCGCGATTGCAGCGCGCGTTTGAGCGCATCCCACACGAACGGCTCGCTGAGCATTTTTTCCGCTTCAAGAATCAGGAAGCCGCCGTTGGCGCGGTGCAGCGCACCCGGACGCAACTGTCGATACGTGGTGTAGAGCGCGCCCTGATCGGTGGTGTACTCGATGCGGCCGAACAGGTTTTCGTAAGTCGGGTGCGGCTCAAAGACCACTGGCGCACCGCCGCTGAACGGATGACCGACCACCAGGCTCGGCGCGTATTGCTCTTCCAGCAGCTTGCGGGCGATGGCGTCCGTCTTGCTGTCGTCCACCAGTTGCTCGACCACGGTCTTGAGCAGATACACCTGCATCGCTTGCAGGTAACCGCAAACGCCGGCGTTTTCCGCGTACTTTTCCGACAGCGGCGAGAGCAAGGGTTGCAAGGCCAGGGTGATGGTTTCTTCGTTGAGCTGGCGCAGTTGATTGCTCGACTCACGCTTCCATTGCGGCAAGCTGGCGAGTTCTTCGTTCAGCCGCTCTTCCAGCCACGAAATATCCTCGTGAAAACGCTCGCGATCGACTTCCGGCAACTGGGCAAATTCGGCCTCATCCACAGCCTTGCCTTCGCTCATCGGGGTGAAGGCGATATTGGTGCTGTCGCGGTACAGCGCAACGTCCTTCTCCAGCGCCAGGCGCTCGATCACATCCAGCGCCTTGTCGTAACGCTGGTTGAAGGCGCGGTCGATGGCGCTTTTCTTTTGCTGGTAGGAGGGGTGCTCGAACACGGCCGGAAAAGTCGCCAGCAGGTTGTCGATCAAGCCGTTGATGTCATCGATAAAAGCACCGGCGGTGCCAGAGGGCAATTCCAGAGTGCGAGGTTCGCGAGGATCATCGAAATTGTTGACGTAGACCCAGTCCGCCGGGGTCTGCAGGCGTTTGCCTTCGGCTTTCAGGTAGCGTTTGACGAACGAAAACCGGCCGGTGCCGGGCTCGCCCATGACGAATACGTTGTAACCGGGGCGTGGCATTGCCACACCGAACTGCAAGGCTTCGACCGCACGTTCCTGGCCAAGCACACCGCGGAAGGGCTCCAATTCATTGGTGGTAGAGAAGCTGAACTGTTCAGCGGAAAACGGACGGGTCAGCGCTTCGGGCGCTAGACGCAAGCTGGCAGCAACAGGATCAGGCATCGGGCTTCCTTACATCAGGCGGGGCAGATAGCGGCATTCTGGCGCTGCCCATACCTCACTTGCAAGGCGCGCCTCTAGCCAAAGCATAGACAAAGCAACATCTCCAGGCGGGGCGGGCCTAAATCAATGTTTTCAACGAATGTTTCGCAAAAAATCACGGAACCCCAGGAACGTGCCTAAACTCCAAACTGCGCGGCTGGAACAATAACCGGCCCACTGGCGCCAGATCGGGCCAGACCCCTGTCCATTGGTATGCACATAAAGAGAACAAAGCTATGAAACGGATTCTTCTCGGTACTCTCTTCGCCGCTGTATCCATCAACGCCATGGCTCAGGCGCCAGGCGGCCCGGATTGCGGTTGGGGCAACATGCTGTTCGAAGGTCAGCGTGGCACCCCGGCTCACTTCCTGGCATCCACCACCAACGGCACGTCCGGCAACGCAACCTTCGGGATGACCTCGGGTACCAACGGTTGCGCGACCAATGCGTCGCTGACCTATGGCGGCAAATCCTGGATTGCCATGAATGGCATGATGAACGAGCTCTCTGAAGACATGGCTAAAGGTCAGGGCGAAGCGCTGACCACTTACGCTGTGGTACTGGGCGTGGCGCCGGAAGACCGTGCGCATTTCGCCGCCGTCACTCATGAGCACTTCCAGCAGATCTTCAGCAAGGCTGACGTGACCGCTGACGACGTGCATACCAACACCCTGGCCGTTCTGAAGAGCGATCCGCGTCTGGCCAAGTACGCTACTCAAGCTTAAGCTCGAACCGCCCGCTCCTTCTCGGGGCGGGTTTTATTTTTTGAACCTGGCCCTTTTGGCCTGCCCCTTTGGGTCTTTGTTTTTTTCGACTTAAGTTGCCCACTATGCTCAAACGCCTTGCCTGGCTGGCGCTCTGTGTCTGCGCCCCGCTGTCTGCCACGCCCAAAATCGACAATCAACGTTTGCAGCAATTGGCCAATGACCCCTTCTGGATTTCTCTGGGCCACTACGAAACCGCCAAACTCGGTGGCTGGCGCAGCTATGTCAGCGACAAGAAATTCTTCCTCGCCGCCGACGGCAATGAACATCCTGACCGTGAACTGGCGGCGACCGTGCAAGCGCTGTACGCCCCGGCCAGCGCCGGTGAAAAACATGCGCAATGCGTCTACCCGGCCCGCACCCGCTGGCTGAAGGCGCAGCTCAACCTGAGCGATCTGCCAAAGCTTCCCTGCACTGAATTCAAGCAATGGTTCAAGGATGTTTCGCCCCACAGTGCGGTGATGATTTTCCCGGCGGCGTATCTGAACAGTCCGTCATCGATGTTCGGCCATACGTTGCTGCGTATCGACCAGGCCAATGTGCAGAGCGATCAAACTGCCCTGCTCAGTTATGCAATCAACTTCGGCGCGTACATCGAAGGCTCGGACAACAGCATCCTGTATGCCTGGAAAGGCTTGATGGGCGGCTATCCCGGCTTGTTTGCGCTGGTGCCTTATCAGGAAAAACTCTCGGAGTACCGCAGTCTCGAGAACCGCGATCTGTGGGAATACCGTCTGAACCTGACCCAGGCAGAAACCGAGCGCATGGTCGAGCACGTCTGGGAGCTCAAGCAGATCCAGTTCGACTATTTTTTCTTCGACGAAAACTGCTCTTATCGTCTGCTGGAATTGCTGCAAGTGGCCCGCCCGAGCCTGCGATTGACCGAACAATTCCCGCTGACCGCGATTCCTACGGACACCGTCAAAGCGGTGAAAGAAGCCGGACTGGTGGAATCCATTCAGTATCGACCGTCTCGCGAACGTGAACTGCTGAGCCGCGCCGAGCCGTTGCCCCATGAAGAACAGGAATGGGTGCTGAAAGTCAGCGCCGACCAGAAGCAACTGCAAGAACCGGCGTTCAAGGCTCAACCCAAGGATCGTCAGGCGCTGATCATCGACGCGGCCTATCGCCTGGAGCGCTACCGCGCCAACGGCCAGGAACGCGACCCGCAACGGGCGCAGCGCAGTTTCGAACTTCTGCGGGCGATCAACCAGAACCCCGCGCCGGAACTGGACATCCCGCAACCCGGCTTGCCTGAGGATGGCCACGAATCCCGCACTTGGCAGGCAGGCATCGGCACTCGGGGCGACAAGGCGTTTGGCGAATATGGCCTGCGCATGGCGTATCACGACCTCAACGACAACGCCGAAAGCTTCCCCCTCGGCGCGCAGATTGAAATCCTGCAAATGAAACTGCGCCAGTACGAAGGCAATCACTGGCAGTTGCAGCAATTGGACCTGGCGACCATCCGCTCCCTGACCCCGCGCAATGAATTGCTGCAGCCACTCTCGTGGCAAGTCACCGGCGGCCTGGAGCGCGTGCCGGGCAAGCATGACGACGAAACCCTGGTCAGCCACGTCAATGGCGGTGGCGGCGGGACCTGGCAACTGGGCGACGACATGCTTGGATTTGCTTTGGGCACCGTGCGCGTTGAGCACAACAACGACTTCGCCGGCTTCATCGCACCGGCGGCGGGCTTCAACAGCGGTTTGCTGTGGAAAAACCCGCTGGGTAACTTCAGCCTGGAGGCCAAGGGCGACTTCTTCACCAATGGCGAAGTGCGCCGTAGTGTGAGTCTGAATCAACAGTGGGAATTGTCGCGCAATCTGGGTTTACGCCTGAGTGCCCAGCGCGAATTCAGCCACCTGGCTTCGCCCGAGAACGAAGTGATGCTTGAGGTGAAGTGGTATCACTATTAATCCCAACTCACCACAAAACCAATGTGGGAGCGGGCTTGCTCGCGAAGGCGGTATGCCAGTCGACACTTATGCTAACTGACACACCGCCTTCGCGAGCAAGCCCGCTCCCACATTTGATTTGCGTTGCCCAATAGATTTTTCACACCCCTTCCACAAACACCTCACGAATCCAGTCCTAGACTTCTCCTATAGGCCGTTGACGGCCTGGGAGTCTGAGATGTGGCGTTGCGTGGGCGTGGTGGGTTTGCTGATGTTGATCGCGGGTTGCCAGACGACTCACGAGGATCTGATCGCCAAGGGTTATCCACCGGCATTCGCCGATGGCTTCGATGACGGTTGCAGCAGTGGCCGGCAAGCGGCAGGGGCAATCACCGGAGAGTTTCGTAAAAACGTTCCACGTTACCTCAAGGACAAGCAGTACGCCGAGGGCTGGAGCGATGGCTTCCGTCAGTGTCAGGCAATGCGCGAAAGCGAGGACCGTGAGGATTATCGCAGCCACCATTGGGACGACCGGAACAAAGCCTGGCAGCAGCAGAAGGATCAGGACGCCGCTCGTGCTTTTCGCTCGCAATAAGTCGCCCACAGATATCTGTCGAAACTAAAAGCCTGCGACCATGGCCCAAACCCTATAACGGGAGAAAACCATGAGTCGTGCGTTCGTCAATGAAGATAATGCCGCCGCGCAAGCCGATCAGCCCGCCGAACGGCAAGTCAGCGCGCAGCCGAATTACGTCACGCCCACGGGGCTGGCCCAGTTGCAGGTGAAAGTCGCCGAGGTGCAAAACCTGCTCAATGAACAGAGTGCAAAGGGTGAACTGGCAGACAAACAGAGCCAGGCTGACCTTGAGCGCGACTGGCGGTATTTCAATCAACGCCTGCAAAGCGCTCAGTTAGTCGTACCGGCCTCCTCGACCAACAAAGTGCAGATTGGCGCCTGGGTGACGTTTGCCGATGAACAGGGCAAAGAGCAGCGTGTGCAGTTGGTCGGCGAGGATCAGGCGGACGCTGCCAGCGGATTGATCAATTGGGGATCGCCACTGGGGCGGGCGTTGCTCGGTGCGCAGGTCGGGGATGAAGTGCTGTGGAAGCGACCGGCGGGAGATTTGGTGATTGAGGTTGTGAGCATAGAGGTTGGTGACCATTAGGCCGCCTTCGCGGGCAAGCCTCGCTCCTACGGATATCAGTGCCTGTAGGAGCGAGGCTTGCCCGCGAATGTCGCGCCGCGGTTTACCTGAGTAACATCCATAAAAAAACGGAGCCCGAAGGCTCCGTTCTTTCGTACAACCAACCTGAAATCAGGCCAGTTTCTTGTGCCGTACACGATGCGGCTGAGTCGCGGCTTCGCCGAGGCGTTTGCGGCGATCGGCTTCGTACTCGGTGTAGTTGCCTTCGAAGAACACCGCTTGCGAGTCGTCTTCGTACGCCAGGATGTGAGTCGCGACGCGGTCAAGGAACCACCGATCGTGAGAGATCACAATCGCAGCGCCCGGGAAGTCCAACAGGGCTTCTTCCAGGGAACGCAGGGTTTCAACGTCGAGGTCGTTGGACGGTTCGTCGAGCAGCAGGACGTTGCCGCCCTCTTTCAAGGTCAGGGCCAGGTGCAAGCGACCGCGCTCACCACCGGACAGGTCCTTGACGAACTTCTGCTGATCGCCGCCCTTGAAGTTGAAGCGACCGACGTAGGTGCGCGATGGGATCTCGTAGTTGCCGATGCGGATCTGATCCGAACCGTCGGAGATTTGCTGGAACACAGTCTTGCTGCCGTCCAGGTCTTCGCGGCTTTGATCGACGCAGGCCAGTTGCACGGTTTCGCCGACTTCGATGCTGCCCGAATCCGGTGTTTCCTTGCCCATCAGCATGCGGAACAGGGTCGATTTACCGGCACCGTTACCGCCGATCACGCCAACGATGGCGCCTTTCGGCATGGAGAACGACAGGTTGTCGATCAGCACGCGATCGCCATAACCCTTGGAGACGTTCTTGAATTCGATGACCTTGTCGCCCAGGCGTGGACCGGCCGGGATGTAGATCTCGTTGGTTTCGCTGCGTTTCTGGAATTCCTGCGATTGCATTTCTTCGAAGCGTTGCAGACGAGCCTTGGATTTGGACTGGCGGGCCTTGGCGCCTTGGCGCACCCACTCCAGTTCTTCCTTCATGGCTTTTTCGTGGGCCGACTGCTGCTTGGATTCGGCAGCCAGACGATTGGACTTGGCTTCAAGCCAGCCCGAATAGTTGCCCTCGTACGGGATACCGGCGCCGCGGTCGAGTTCGAGGATCCAGCCAGCGACGTTGTCCAGGAAGTACCGGTCGTGCGTGATCGCAACCACGGTGCCCGGGAAGTCGTGCAGGAAGTGCTCCAGCCAGGCGACGGAGTCGGCGTCCAGGTGGTTGGTCGGTTCGTCGAGCAGCAGCATGTCAGGGGCAGACAGCAGCAGGCGGCACAGGGCCACACGACGCTTTTCACCACCGGACAGGAATTCGACCTTGGCATCCCACGCCGGCAGACGCAGCGCATCGGCGGCGACTTCCAGTTGGCGATCCAGGTTGTGACCGTCGCTGGCTTGCAGGATGGCTTCGAGCTTGGCTTGTTCTGCGGCCAGTTTGTCGAAGTCGGCATCTTCATCAGCGTAAGCCGCGTAGACCTCGTCCAGGCGCGCCTGGGCGTTCTTGATCACGCTGACCGCTTCCTCGACCACTTCACGCACGGTCTTGGTCGGATCCAGGATCGGTTCCTGCGGCAGGTAGCCGATGTTCAGCTCCGGCATCGGACGGGCTTCGCCCTCGAATTCGGTGTCGACGCCGGCCATGATTTTCAACAGCGTGGACTTACCTGAACCGTTGAGGCCGAGTACGCCAATCTTGGCGCCCGGGAAGAACGACAGCGAAATGTTTTTCAGGATTTCCCGCTTCGGCGGAACAACTTTGCCCAGCCGATGCATGGTGAATACGTATTGAGCCATGGAGAACCTAGGGTCAGTGAACGATGAATGATTGGGGCGCGGGCGATGCCCGGCCAGGCCGTGCGCGTCGTCCGATTGATAGCTACCAATACGTGCGCGCTGAAAAAGCCTGATTATAGGGGGCGTTCTCAATTAGTTTCCACGCCGCGTTGTCGCCTTAAAGCGGGCCAGGCAAGGCGCAGGCCGCTGGGAATGGTTGCTCCCTTTCCAAGGCCTGCAACGCAGCCTGGCCCGCTTTAAGGCACAACCCGAAGGGCCGGGCCTGCTGTTGTGCAGGGCGGCGTTGCTCGAAGCTTATTTGGAATGACCAAACCACGCTTCTCGCGCCTTGCCCTGCACAACAGCAGACCCGGCGCGGCGCGGAAACTAATTGAGAATGCCCCCTAGAGCTGGAACGCTCCCGCGTAACCGGCAAAGCTACCTGATTGACGGAAGGCAGTCCAGCCGAGCGGGACTGGCACTTTGCCACAACTCAGGGCATGCTAGCCGCCCTCCGGGCGTCCGGCTTATAGTGCACGTCGCGCCAGTCCAGCTAAACCGCAGGATTACAGTTTGTCTAATGTCACTCCCTCATCTTCCGTGAGCGCACTCAATCCTGCGACCGGCTCACCCCTGCGCGGGTCCATAAAGGGCGCGCTGGCGGCGCTCGTCCTGTTGTTGCTCGCGCTGCTGTTCTGGCTATTGCTGGATCAGCTTCGCGATACCCAAAAACACCAGCGTCAGTACACCATCGACTACACCGCCGATCTGGCCTCGCAAGTCAGCCTGAACATGGCGCTGAACGCCCAGATCGCCCTCAACCTGCTACCGATCGTCGAACAACCAAAAAGCGCCGACGAACTGCAGGTACTTCTGCGCAAACTGCAAAAATCCTTGCCTGATCTGCGTAGCCTCGCGTTGCTCAGCCCTTCCGGGAAAGTCCTCACCGACAGTGCCGACGACAGCAACGACGCCGACTACCTGAGCGAACTGGTCCGGCGCAGTCACGCCCAGGCCCATTATTTCAGCAACGCCAATGACGGCTCGATGGTGCATCTGCTCCTGCATCAAGCCAGCGGCAGCACCCGCGGCTACTGGGTTCTGCGCCTGACGCCGACATTTTTCTCATCGCTGACCAAGCAAAACGAAGCCGGTATTCGCCCGCTGTGGGTGGTGGAAAACCGCGTCAATCACCAAGTCATCAGTCGCGATGAGTCACCCTTGGCCAAGCCCGGCGAACTGACCGAGGACGATGTGGCCAACAGCGTGCTGACAGTGCCCCTGAGCAACAGCGACTGGCAACTGCGCGGGTTGTTCGACCGGCAACGGATGATCGAACAGCTGCTGCCGGCGTTCATCGGCAAATGCCTTCTGGGCCTGGCCTTCTCGCTGCTGCCGTTCATCGCCCTGCTGAACATGCGCCGCCGCCAGCGCCAGGTGCACGAAGGCCGTCGACGCTACCAGGATATTTTCGAAGGCACCGGCGTCGCCTTGTGTGTACTCGACGTGTCCGGGCTCAACAGCTTCTTCGACAAGGCTCAGCTGCACAGCAGCGAACAACTGAAGGTCTGGCTCGAGACACCGGAACAACGCCAGCACCTGCTGCAGGAACTGCGCATCACCGAGGTCAACCTGGTCGCCCTGCAACTGCTCAACGTCAACACGTGCGATCAAGCCTGGAAACTGCTGATCGACGGTAACCCGCAGGACGGCACCGCCATCGGCAATCAAGTGCTCGACGCGGTGCTCAACCAGCAGAAACAGCTTGAACTGGAAATCAAACTGCAAGACGCCAATGGCCGCGACCAGCACTTGTGGCTGGTCCTGCGTCTGCCGGAAGACCAGGACGACTATAAAGCGGTGATCCTGAGCATTACCGACATCACCAGTCGCAAGCTGGTCGAGCTGTCGCTGTTGGAGCGTGAAGGATTCTGGTCCGACGTGGTGCGCACCGTGCCGGATCATCTGTACGTGCAAGACGTCATCAGCCAGCGAATGATTTTCAGCAACCACCACCTGGGCCAGACACTCGGTTACAACCGCACCGAACTGCACCAGATGGGCGAGTATTTCTGGGAAATTCTGCTGCACCCCGAAGATGCCGACTTCTACCACCGCTCGCGCCAAACCCAGCGCCAGACCGGTTACAGACAATTGATGCAATGCCAGCTGCGCTTCCGCCACCGGGACGGTAAATGGCGGCGCTTCGACATCCGCGAACAGGCGCTGGCGCGGGACAAGCACGATCAGGTCACACGGATCATCGGCGTGGCCAAGGACATCACCGATCAGATTGAAGCCAGTGAGTCCCTGCGCGACAGCGAGCAGCGTTACCGGATGCTCGCCGAAAGCATCAGCGACGTGATTTTCTCGACCGACAGCAAGATGGCGCTCAACTACGTCAGCCCGTCGGTGCAAGCCGTGCTGGGCTACGACGCCGACTGGATTTTCCAGAACGGCTGGCAATCAACCATCGCCAACCCGCAACAGCTGACCGGCATTTACAGCCTGATGGACCGGGTCAGCAAAGCGCTGAACAAACCCGACCAACTGGCGCTGTTGCGCAGCCAGGTGCAGACCCAACTGTTTTTGTTCGACTGCCTGCGGGCCGACGGGCGCAAGATTCCTATCGAACTGCGGCTGGTGCTGGTCTGGGACGAACACGGTGCATTCGAGGGCGTGCTGGGCGTCGGTCGCGACATCAGCCAGCAACGCCGGGCCGAAAAAGACCTGCGCATGGCCGCGACCGTATTTGAGCACTCGACCTCGGCGATCCTGATCACCGACCCGGCCGGCTACATCGTCCAGGCTAACGAAGCCTTCAGCCGTGTCAGCGGTTATGCGGTGGAGCAGGTGCTCGACCAGTTGCCGAACATGCTGACCGTCGACGAGCAGCAGGAAGCGCATCTGCGTTATGTGCTCAAGCAATTGCATCAGCACAGCACGTGGGAAGGCGAAGTCTGGCTCAAACGACGCAATGGCGAGCATTACCCGGCCTGGGTCGGGATCACGGCGGTGCTGGATGACGAAGGCGATCTGGCCAGCTACGTGTGCTTCTTCAGCGACATCAGCGAACGCAAGGCCAGTGAGCAGCGGATTCACCGCCTCGCCTATTACGACGCCCTGACCCACTTGCCCAACCGCACACTGTTCCAGGATCGCCTGCACACGGCGCTGCAATCGGCCGAACGGCAGAAGTCCTGGGTGGTGCTGATGTTCCTCGACCTGGACCGTTTCAAACCGATCAACGACTCCCTGGGCCACGCCGCCGGCGATCGCATGCTCAAGGAAATGGCCACGCGCCTGCTCGGCTGTGTCGATGATGACGACACCGTGGCGCGCATGGGCGGCGATGAATTCACCTTGCTGCTGCAACCGCGGGCCAACCGTGAAATTGCCTTGAACCGGGCGATTCATGTGGCCGAACAGATTCTCGCCAGCCTGGTGAAACCGTTCGTGCTTGAAGGCCGCGAGTTCTTCGTCACCGCCAGTATCGGCATCGCCCTGAGCCCTCAGGACGGTAACGAACTCAGCCAGCTGATGAAAAACGCCGACACCGCGATGTATCACGCCAAGGAGCGCGGCAAGAACAACTTCCAGTTCTATCAGGCCGACATGAACGCCAGCGCCCTGGAGCGTCTGGAACTGGAAAGCGACTTGCGTCACGCCCTGGAGCAGAACGAATTCGTCCTCTACTACCAACCGCAGTTCAGCGGCGATGGCAAACGCCTGACCGGCGCTGAAGCCTTGCTGCGCTGGCGCCATCCGCGACGCGGTCTGGTGCCGCCGGGAGACTTCATTCCGGTGCTCGAAGAGCTCGGTCTGGTGGTGGATGTCGGCGACTGGGTGATCAGCGAGGCCTGCCGCCAGCTCAAGACCTGGCATCAGGCCAAGGTCCGGGTACCGAAGGTGTCGGTGAACATTTCGGCCCGGCAATTCTCCGACGGCCAACTCGGCACGCGGATCGCCAATATCCTCAAGGAAACCGGCTTGCCGCCGGCGTGCCTGGAGCTGGAGCTGACCGAAAGCATCCTGATGCGCGAAGTCAGCGAAGCGATGCAGATTCTCGCCGGGCTGAAAAATCTCGGCCTGAGCATCGCGGTCGACGACTTCGGCACCGGTTACTCATCGCTCAACTACCTCAAGCAGTTCCCCATCGATGTGCTGAAAATCGACCGCACCTTCGTCGATGGCCTGCCGTCGGGTGAGCAAGATGCGCAGATTGCCCGCGCGATCATCGCCATGGCCCACAGCCTCAATCTGGCGGTTATCGCCGAGGGCGTGGAAACCCACGAGCAACTCGACTTCCTGCGTGAGCATGGTTGCGACGAGGTTCAGGGGTATCTGTTCGGCCGGCCGATGCCGGCGAACCGGTTTGAGGCGCAGTTCAGCAATGATGCGCTCTTCATGTTCGACTGAGGCCTTGTGGTGTTGCGGGCGGCCTCTTCGCGAGCAAGCCCGCTCCCACAGGGGAACGCATTTCAAAATGTGGGAGCGGGCTTGCTCGCGAAGAGGCCCTCCGACGCACCGCATATCTGGTCATGAAGCCCACTTGTCTGCGACATGATGTCCTTTCATATGCCATCTAAAACCCATTGGGTTAGAATGCCCCCCTTTTCTGCCCCGATCCTTGAGGACCGCCATGTTCAGCCGTGATTTGACTATTGCCAAGTACGACGCCGATCTCTTTGCCGCCATGGAGCAAGAAGCTCAGCGCCAGGAAGAACACATCGAGCTGATCGCTTCGGAAAACTACACCAGCCCTGCGGTCATGGAAGCTCAAGGCTCGGTACTGACCAACAAGTACGCCGAAGGCTACCCGGGCAAGCGCTACTACGGTGGTTGCGAGTTCGTCGACGTGGTCGAGCAACTGGCCATCGACCGTGCAAAAGAACTGTTCGGCGCTGATTACGCCAACGTTCAACCGCACGCCGGTTCGCAAGCCAACAGCGCCGTTTACCTGGCTCTGCTGCAAGCGGGCGACACCATCCTGGGCATGAGCCTGGCGCACGGTGGTCACCTGACCCACGGTGCCAGCGTTTCTTCCTCCGGCAAGCTGTACAACGCCGTTCAGTACGGTATCGACGGCAACGGCCTGATCGACTACGACGAAGTCGAGCGTCTGGCGGTTGAACACAAGCCGAAAATGATCGTGGCCGGTTTCTCTGCCTACTCGCAGATCCTGGACTTCCCGCGCTTCCGCGAAATCGCTGACAAGGTTGGCGCCTACCTGTTCGTCGACATGGCCCACGTGGCCGGTTTGGTCGCCGCTGGCGTCTACCCGAACCCGGTGCCTTTCGCTGACGTCGTGACCACCACCACGCACAAGACCCTGCGCGGTCCACGTGGCGGCCTGATCCTGGCTCGCGCCAACGCCGACATCGAGAAGAAACTGAACTCCGCGGTATTCCCGGGCGCCCAGGGTGGCCCGCTGGAGCACGTGATCGCCGCTAAAGCGATCTGCTTCAAGGAAGCGCTGCAACCTGAGTTCAAGACCTACCAGCAACAAGTGGTGAAAAACGCCCAGGCCATGGCCGGCGTGTTCATCGAGCGCGGTTACGACGTGGTGTCGGGCGGTACTCAGAACCACCTGTTCCTGCTGTCGCTGATCAAGCAGGAAATCTCCGGTAAAGACGCTGACGCCGCTCTGGGCAAAGCGTTCATCACCGTGAACAAGAACTCCGTGCCAAACGATCCACGCTCCCCGTTCGTCACCTCCGGCCTGCGCTTCGGTACTCCGGCTGTGACCACTCGTGGCTTCAAGGAAGCAGAGTGCAAAGAACTGGCCGGCTGGATCTGCGACATCCTGGCGGATCTGAACAACGAAGCGGTGATCGACGCCGTTCGTGAGAAGGTCAAGGCCATCTGCAAGAAGCTGCCGGTATACGGCGCCTAATCAGCCCGCAGAACCGCAGCAATGAAAAAACCGGCCAGTGATGGCCGGTTTTTTTTCGTCCGCAATTTTTTCAAACCGCGAAAAGGCTCAAGGTCGGGGCATTGCGCCCAACTGGTAAGACCGGTCATGCCAATTTTTCAAAATATGCTTGCGATCAGCCAAAAACAGCGCCTAGACTGCGCCTGCACTGGACATACCGGTAAGACCACAATAATTAAGTCCTGAATCTGATGCGCGAAGCGCACGGCAGCCAGGACACCGACCAGGATTCCTCCCATGCTCAGATGGTGCTCGCGTTCAATCTTCCTCCAAGTGGTTCTCGGACTGGTGCTCGGCATCGTCTGCGGGCTGACCCTTCCTGAATACTCCGCCCAGCTCAAACCTCTCGGCGATGGCTTCATCAAACTGATCAAGATGCTCATCGGTCTGATCGTGTTCTGCGTAGTGGTCAGCGGCATCAGCGGTGCCGGCGACCTGAAGAAGGTCGGACGCATCGGCCTGAAATCGGTGATCTACTTCGAAATCCTGACCACCATCGCCCTGGTGATTGGTCTGGTGTTCGCTTTCAGCACCGGCATCGGCAGCGGCGCGAACATTCATCTGGATCAGCTCTCCGCTGCCGACATGGGCGACATCGCCCAGCGCGGTCAGCACATGCATACCACCACGCAGTTCCTGATGGACCTGATCCCGACCTCGGTGATCGGCGCCTTCGCGGAGAACAACATTCTGCAAGTCCTGCTGTTTTCGGTGCTGTTCGGCAGTGCGCTGAACCTGGTGGGCGAAGCAGCGTCGGGTATTTCCCGGCTGATCAATGAACTGAGCCACGTGATCTTCCGCATCATGGGCATGATCGTGCGTCTGGCGCCGATTGGTGTGTTCGGGGCAATTGCCTTCACGACCAGCAAATATGGCTTGGACTCGTTGCAACACCTGGGCAGCCTGGTCGGCCTGTTTTACCTGACCTGTTTCGCGTTTGTGTCAGTGATTCTCGGCCTGGTGATGCGCCTGTCCGGCCTGCGGATGTGGCCGTTGCTCAAGTACCTGCGCGAAGAACTGCTGATCGTCATGGGCACCGCTTCTTCCGACGCCGTGCTGCCACAAATCATGCGCAAGCTTGAGCATCTGGGCATCGGCAGTTCGACGGTCGGGTTGGTGATTCCTACCGGTTACTCGTTCAACCTGGACGGTTTCTCGATCTACCTGACCCTCGCCATCGTGTTCATCGCCAATGCCACCGGCACGCCGCTGGCCATGACCGACCTGCTGACGATTCTGCTGGTGTCGTTGATCACCTCCAAAGGTGCCCACGGGATTCCCGGCTCGGCGCTGGTGATTCTCGCGGCGACACTGACGGCGATCCCGGCGATTCCGGTGGTCGGCCTGGTGCTGGTGTTGGCAGTGGACTGGTTCATGGGCATCGGCCGGGCGCTGACCAACCTGATCGGCAACTGCGTCGCCACCGTGGCCATCGCGCGCTGGGAAAAGGACATCGATATTCAACGGGCGAACAAAGTACTTTCTGGCCAGGTGGGTTATACCTTCCAGCCGAGAAAACCTGTCGGCCCGGCACATCAGCAGGAATTCTGAATAATCGCCGTGTCTGCCCACGGGCAGGCACGGTCATCAAAAGTTTTGGATGCTCATGGAGCGAACAGTGATCACCACATCAACCGTCGTCAATTCAGTCGTAGAGAAACTCCGGGCCGCTTTGGCCCGTGGTCAGTGGCGCTCCGGCGAGATGCTGCCGGGGCAGCGTGAGCTGGCCGAACAATTGGGCATCAGCCGACCGAGCCTGCGCGAAGCCGTCATCGTGCTGGAAACCCTCGGGCTGGTGCGCTCCATGCCGGGCAAAGGCGTGGTGGTGCTGGAGGCCAATCTCAGCGACAGCCAAAGCCACGACAGCGCTGTCGCCGGTGCGAGCCTGGAAGACGTGCTGCAACTGCGCTACACGCTTGAACCGTTCATTGTCGGCCTGGTGGCTCAGTCGATCAGCAGCAAGGAAGTCGGGCAACTGCGCCTGACCCTGATGGACATGCGCGAAGCGCTGGAAGCCAACGACAGTGAAGCCGGGGTGAACGCCTACATCGCATTCCACGAAGAGCTGTTCACGCTGACCTCGAACCCGATTTTCCAGAGTGTGGTGCAACAGACCAGCAACGCCCTCAAGCAAAGCGCCGACGTGCTGCGCAACTCCCCGGAGCATTTGGCTGAGCGCCTTGAGGAGAACGAAGCCGTGGTGCGCGCTATTCGCAGCAAAAACAGCGCCCAGGCCAGCGCCGAGATGCGTCGGCACATCCTTCGGGAAGGCCAGCGGATGGGCATCGAATTGAATATTCCGGACGACAACCTCGTCACTTGAGTCCGCTTCGAACTGGAGACAAGCCATGAACAGCTTCGCCTCACCGCAAATCCTCACTGCCCTGCCCTTCCCGCGAGCGAACACCGGAAAGCCGTCGGCGGATGATCTTTACTCACGGGTATTCGATGCCATTCTCGAACAGCGCATCCATGCAGCCAGTCGCTTTACTGAAGACAGCCTGGCGCAGATGTTCAGCGCTCGACGCAGTGACATTCGTAGCGCGCTGACGCAGCTGTCCCATCAGCAGATCATTATCCTTCGGACCAATCATCGTCCCCGAGTCGCCGCGCCCGATGCCGAGCAGACTCGGCAGACGCTGCATGCCCGACGACTGACAGAAATCACACTGGCTCGACTGGCCTGCCGACAACCTCGTCCGCAAGACTTGAAACGCCTGCGTGCCTTGATCGACAGCGAACGCCAATGCACGGCGCGTGGTCCGGCAATCCGACTGTCTGGGGAATTTCATCTGCAACTGGCTGAAATGGCGGGGAACGCACCGTTGGCGCATTTTCTCGGCACTCTGGTACCGCTGACTTCGCTGGCGATTGCGCAGTTTGATCCGCAGGTGGAGGGCTATTGCACGTGGCAGGCGCATGCCGCAATTGTTGATGCAGTGGAGCGTGGGGATGCTACGGCGGCCGAGATGTTGATGACCCGGCATCTGGATCATCTTGAGCAGGCACTGCTGAACTCTGGATCGGTAGTCAGCCAGAATCGTGTTGCCGGTTAGATTGCCTTCGCGAGCAGGCTCGCTCCCACAGGGGAATGCATTTCAAATGTGGGAGCGAGCCTGCTCGCGATGGCGGCATCAGGCCCGCTGAAATATCGGGCTTACTCCGCCGCTACCCGGGCAAACCCCTCACGTATTTTCTCTTCCGGCAAATCATCGGCAATGAACACGATCACGCTTTCGCGCGTTTCATCCTCGGCCCACTCCGTGTCCCAATCGAATCCGTATAACTTCAACACCCCCTGAAACACCATTCGCCGCGGCTCGCCAAGGATGTTCAACACGCCTTTGTAACGCAGCAATTGTTTGCCATGGTCCTCCAGCAGTTCGTTCATGAACTCGCTGAGTTTGTCGATATCCAGCGGCTTGTCGGTGCGCAGCACCAGGCTGGAAATGCGGTCGATGGACGGCGCTTTGCTCACCGGGCGCAGGCTGACGCCACCACCCAGGTCGGCATTGAGATTGAAGCCGCGCACGTCGAGCAATTCGGCCAGATCGATCTTGCCGTGCTCGACCACGCGGATCGGTGCGCGACGGTTGATGCGGGTCAGGCGCTCGCTCAGCGCGGTAAAGGTCGCCTCGTCCACCAGATCGCGCTTGCTCACCAGTAAGCGGTCGGCGAAACCGATCTGCGCCTGGGCGATGGTTTGAGTCAGGTGAGTGTCAGCGTGCGCCGCATCGACCAGGGTAATGATGCCGTCGAGGATGTAGCGCTCGCGCAGCTCTTCATCGATGAAAAAGGTTTGGGCCACAGGTGCCGGGTCGGCCAGGCCGGTGCATTCGATCACTAGACGGTCGAAGGCGATTTCGCCGCTGTCCAGGCGTTCGAGCAGCAGGTACAAAGCCTTGGTCAGGTCGGTGTGGATGGTGCAGCAGACGCAGCCATTGGACAGCGTCATCACTTGCACCGGTTCGTCGCCCAACAGTTGGGTGTCGATTCCGGCGTCACTGAATTCGTTTTCGATCACGGCGATTTTCAGGCCGTGTTCGGCTTTGAGCAGGTAGCGCAACAGCGTGGTCTTGCCGGCGCCGAGGAAGCCGCTGAGGATTGTTACCGGGATGGGAGAGGACAACTGGAGTCTCCTGTTTCACAAAATGAGAATTCAACACAAAAACAAATGTGGGAGCGAGCCTGCTCGCGAAAGCGGTCTATCAGTCAACACCGTGTCGACTGACAGATTGCCTTCGCGAGCAGGCTCGCTCCCACAGGGGATTGCGTCAACCTGCCGTCAGATCAACAGCACTTCGGCCCACCCTTGCCACCGTAACGAGCTTCCTGGCGTTCCCGGAAGAACATCTCGTAGGTCATCACCGGTTTGTCCGGGTGTTTGGTTTGCATGTGCTCGACATAATTGTCGTAGTCGGGCATCCCGACCATCAGGCGCGCGGCCTGACCGAGGTATTTACCGAGGCGACTCAGGTCATTGAACATGCTGCAATCCTCGATCAAGCGACCTTGAGCGCATAGAACAGGATACTGAATACCACGAACAGGAACAGCGCCGTCAGCGTTGCGTTGGTGTAGGCGTTGAAGATCACGTGCTGCATCTGCGTAATGTCCTTGGCCGGGGCGAGGATCTGACCGTTGGCCAGCGCATCGCTGTACTTCTTGGCCAGCGACAGGAAGCCGATCGCCGGGTTGGCGTCGAACAGCTTGATGAAGCCGGCAGTGGTGGTGCAGATCAGCAACCACACCGCTGGCAGCATGGTGACCCAGACGTAGCGCTGGCGTTTCATTTTGATCAGCACAACGGTGCCGAGCATCAGCGCGATACCGGCGAGCATCTGGTTGGAGATACCGAACAGCGGCCACAAGGTGTTGATGCCACCCAGCGGATCGATCACGCCCTGGTACAGCAACCAACCCCACATCGCCACGCAACCGGCGGTCGCGATCAGGTTGGCGGTCCAGGATTCAGTGCGTTTCAGCGCTGGCACAAAGGAGCCGAGCAAGTCCTGCAGCATGAAACGCCCGGCACGGGTACCGGCGTCGACGGCGGTCAGGATGAACAGCGCTTCGAACAGAATCGCGAAGTGGTACCAGAACGCCATGGTGTTTTCACCCGGCAGGACACTGTGCAGGATCTGCGCGATACCAACCGCCAGGGTTGGCGCACCGCCAGCGCGGGCCAGGACGGTGGTTTCACCGATATCCTTGGCTACCGCTTGCAGGGCTTCCGGGGTGATTGCAAAGCCCCAGCTGCTGACGGTTTGTGCCACGGCCACCACGTCACCGCCGACGACTGCCGCCGGGCTGTTCATGGCGAAATACACGCCCGGCTCGATCACCGACGCTGCAACCATCGCCATGATGGCGACGAAGGATTCCATCAGCATGCCGCCGTAACCGATGTAACGGGCGTTGGTTTCATTATCCAGCAGCTTCGGCGTGGTGCCGGAAGCAATCAGCGCGTGGAAACCGGAAACCGCGCCACAGGCGATGGTGATGAACAGGAACGGGAACAGACCGCCCTTCCACACCGGCCCGGTGCCGTCGATGAACTGGGTCAGCGCCGGCATTTTCAGCTCAGGCATGGTGATCAGGATGCCGATCGCCAGCGCCACGATAGTGCCGATTTTCAGAAAGGTCGACAGGTAGTCGCGCGGCGCCAGAATCAGCCAGACCGGTAACGAGGCGGCCACGAAACCGTAACCGACCAGCATCCACGTAATCTGCACGCCAGTGAAGCTGAACGCCTTGGCCCAGACCGGATCAGCGGCAATCTGCCCGCCGAGCCAGATCGAACCCAGCAGCAACAGCACACCGACAACGGAGATTTCACCGATGCGACCCGGACGGATGTAGCGCATGTAAATGCCCATGAACATCGCGATCGGGATGGTCGCCATCACCGTGAAAATCCCCCACGGGCTTTCGGCCAGGGCTTTCACAACGATCAGCGCCAGCACCGCGAGGATGATGATCATGATCAGGAAGCAGCCAAATAGCGCAATGGTCCCGGGAATGCGGCCCATTTCCTCACGGACCATATCGCCGAGGGAACGGCCGTTGCGGCGGGTGGACATGAACAGGACCATGAAGTCCTGAACGGCACCGGCCAACACCACGCCGGCAATCAGCCACAGCGTACCGGGCAGGTAACCCATCTGCGCCGCCAGGACCGGACCGACCAGCGGCCCTGCGCCAGCGATGGCGGCGAAGTGGTGACCGAAGAGGATGTGTTTGTTGGTGGGGACGTAGTCCAGACCGTCATTGTTGAGCACGGCGGGGGTGGCCCGTCGCGGGTCGAGCTGCATCACATTGTTAGCGATGAACAGACTGTAGTAACGATACGCAACCAGATAGATGGCCACAGCGGCGACCACAATCCACAAGGCGTTGATCGCCTCGCCTCGGCGCAATGCCACTACCCCAAGGGCGCACGCCCCTACGATTGCCAGCAGCAGCCAGGGTAGGTGGCGTAGCAGGCTATTATTATTTTTCATTTTATGATTCCAGCCAGGGTGGACAAGAAAGACAGCCATCCCGAGTTTAGCGCTAACGGCCGCAAAGGCCATCCCCCGCCATGGGGTGAGCCATCACTTTGCTGGCAGCCTTTGATAATGCGGGTCTATAGTCAGCGAACATCTACGAGGATTGCGCCATGAGCGAGCACCCTGCCGATCGCCGCCGCTTCAAACGAATTGCGTTCGATGCCCGAACCGAGCTGAGCCAGGGGGAACTCATCTGGCCGGTGAAGTTGATCGACCTGTCCCTCAAGGGACTGTTAATCGAAAAGCCCGAACCGTGGCTGGGGAATCGGGAGTGGCATTTCCTGGTCGATATTCATCTCAACGAGGACGTCGCCATCAAGATGGATGTGCAACTGACCCACGATGATCATGGTCAGCTCGGCTTCGTCTGCCGACATATCAGCCTGGAATCCATCGAACGCCTGCGGCGATTGGTTGAACTCAATCTTGGCGACCCGCAGGAACTGGAGCGGGAATTGGGCGCCTTGATCGAAGTCTGAAGGCCAATCCCCATTCCAATAATGAAATGGCTACCCCCGCTGCCCTCTGTGATCGCCCACTAAGCTTTCACAGGGGGCTCACCGGAGACCGTTGCCATGAACAAAGTAGCTATTGCCGCCATCGACCTGGGTAAACAC